>CALANC010000449.1 GCA_937925895.1 uncultured Desulfobacterales bacterium | reverse complement strand
TGGGAAAAGTACGAATTCTCAGGCGAGGATCAGGCACTGGAAGATTGCTGGGACTCTCAGGTTGCATTTTGGATTTATGAGGATATTGTTGAGACGATTAATATAATGAATGGCGGCACAAATGATGTTTTATCATCTCCTGTAAAACGTCTTCTGGGGATCAGTTTTGCCGGCCCGGTAATAGCGGAAACTCGAAACATGAACGCTCGTTCTTTCCGAACCGAAAGAAACAGCACACGAGATATCCCGAACTATATAACTCTTACGTTGCTCAGTAATTTTCTGGACAATTTGCCGACGGCACGCATCTGCAATGAAGATATTGATGTGGTTCATTTTGCAGTTTCGGTTCTCGTGGACAGTCGTTTCGTTTTAGAGTTCATGAAAGAATTGTGCAGTGAGAAAGCTCATGAATTTTATCCGGAGTTTCGTGCCGAAGGGCAACCGGTCCAATCCCTTCATAATCAAATTACAATTTTACAGACCGACTTAAAGGTGGTTGACAAAACAGAACCGGATCATGCGCTGTATCGATACGGAAAAGGAGCCGTTATACGTTTGGATTTGATATGTGAATATCAGTTCAACCGGTCAGGATACGATGAAATTAAACCGGAAGCTATTAAAAAGCGACTGGGACAATCGGATAAGACATCGAAGAGTCCAGTATCCCCTGTCGGTGGTGCTCCCAAAATGCCCGGGTGATTTTATTAATAGATATGGAAGTGATTAATTTTATAATAAGACAGGATATCAGAAAATGAAAAACAAAAATATATTGCTGATGCTTGAGAACCATATCGACAAGATCGTATTAGCAGTGTTCGTATTGGTCAGTTTATTCCTGCTGTGGGTCTATGTGATTGACCCTCCCTATGGCAAACCGTCTGAGATTGACATACATAACAAACAGGAAGCTGATAAAATTCTGCCTGGGTTGAACGATCCTCCTCCACCCACCCCCCACCTTAAACCATATCTTTCAGACTATGAACAGTTACTTCAGTGTTCGATCTCGGAGGTTGCTACTATTCAAATTCCTTCTCCCGGTGTGGGGGATGTGGTTGTCGAGGAGGGTCGTATTTACGCTTTACCGGGGATTCCTGCTTTGGTAGATGTGGCTGTCAATAATTTAAGGGGAGCAGCTCGAGTTCCGACCGAAGAAATTGCTCCGAATCGTCCCTATGCTTCTGCGATAGGAGAAATTAAGGACGTCGATTTTGTATCTGTTTCGGCTCGATTTGATGTGCAGAAATTATATAACAATTTCCAACAAAGTTTTATGGGTCGTCAATTGCAGAAAACTTCATGGAAGAATGAAAAACTGGCAACACCCGTATTTTCACGCCTGGAACTTCAACGGAGAACTAAACAGAATGACGGCCGGTGGGGGTCATGGGCGTCCGTTCCACGTACAATGATTGACTCATATCATAAACTGCTTGAGGAATTGCCGTTGACATTGGACCAATCTCAGTACGGGGTGGATATCTGGCTGTCACGATATGAAAAGCAAGCTGTTCAGCATAATATTCTGCAACCCGAGTATTATTCATTTACTGTCAGCCAATTGGAATGGATGCCGCCGGAATACTTAGACCAAGCTTTGGATATTCTAAAAAAGGAAGAAGAAAAAGAAAAACGTGAAAGGCAAGAACAGCTTCGTGACCGTAGGACGAAAACTCCGGATAACCGCCGAACAAACCCGGCAACACGTCGCACAACGGCACCCCGCCGCCAACAACCAGTGCAGCGAGGAAGACGACCTGGGGGCGATCCCTTTTCACCTAACATGTCAGCCCCTGCCTTGCGAAAACCTGTTCGTAAGGAGAGGACGGTAAAAGATGTTCAAAAAGATTTCGAAAAACAGTTGCTGGATGACAAAAGTAATATTGCAACCATGCAGGACCCTCTTCTTGTGTGGGCTCATGATGATACAACTGAGCCGGGGCAAACATATCAATACCGCCTGCGTATGGGTGTATTTAATCCGATTGCCGGTAAAGAATGGTTTCAAAAGGACCAGGTTGAATATAAAGATCAGATCGTACTGTGGAGCGATTTTTCCGAACCAACGAAAGAATTGCATGTGCCCAAGCGGATCTATGTATTTCCCATGGAGGTTATAGCGAATGAGAATGCTTCAAACGGTACCGAGGGTGTCAAAGTTGAGGTGGCGAAATACTACATTGGTCAGTGGCGGGACTATGAATTTGATGTTTATCACGGTGAAATCATTGGTTATGAAGTTGAAGATGTGGAAGAAAAAAGCAGGACACAATATCAGGAAAATCAGTTTGAACCAGTTATGACGGAGACGGGCATGGTGCAAGAACCTGATACTGTTGATTTTACGACTGATATTACGTTTGTGGATGTCATCCGAGACACGGTCTGGGGGAGCAGGCTCCGTCCGAGTGTTCTTTATAAGATGCTTTATTATGACGAGGGGACATTGCAGCAAATGCCCGTTGGCAAAAGTCGTTGGAGTTCTGAGACTCGCGGGATATATGCTGATATACAGGAATCCATTGAGCGGGGTGTTAGGCGGCGTAGTCCGGGAATTGAGCCGGGAATGATACCTGGGGTGAGGCCAACGCCAGTACGAAGAAGGGGACCGACGGAATTCATGGACCCCGTGATGCGAAAAAGACAGATGCAAGATTTTTAAACAACGCTGGATAGATTTTATTTTTTCTTTTAAAAAGCACCGGGCGACCTGAAATCGCCCGGTGTTTAAGCTAATTTGGTTAAACGATATAGGTAGAAGCGGCTGTTGTTCCACCACGTCCGGTCCAGTTGGTGTGGAAGAATTCACCTCGCGGTTTATCAACCCGTTCGTAGGTATGCGCCCCGAAGTAATCCCGCTGTGCCTGCAGCAGATTGGCAGGCAACCGTCCGGCACGATATCCGTCATAGTAAGCCAGTGCCGAACTAATCGCCGGCATCGGAACGCCCATGTTAACGGCAGCTGTTACGACGCGACGCCATGCATCCTGGGCTTTTTCAACGGCATCGGTAAAGAACGGATCCAGCAGCAGGTTGGACAGTTCCGGATTCTTGTCGAATGCGTCTTTGATCTTGCCGAGAAAGACCGAGCGAATGATGCAGCCGCCGCGCCACATCAAGGCGATGCCGCCGTTGTTGAGATTCCAACCGTATTCGGTTGCCGCAGCACGCATGAGTTGATAACCCTGAGCGTAGCTAACGATCTTAGAAGCATACAGAGTTTTTTTAAGATCATCGATCATAAGCGATTTATCGCCTTCAAATGCTTTTTTGGGGCCGTTAAGTACTTTTGAGGCGGCGACACGCTCGTCCTTGAGGGCTGATAAGCAACGGGCAAAAACTGCTTCGGTTACCAGTGTCAGGGGTTGTCCCGTATCAAGGGCTGCGACAGCGGTCCATTTTCCGGTACCTTTTTGGCCTGCGGTGTCGAGGATCAGGTCCACAACTTCCTGTCCATCCTCGTCCTTATAGCCAAGAATGTCGCGGGTGATCTCTATAAGGTAAGAGTCCAGCTCGCCTTCGTTCCATTCTTTGAAGACTTCGTGCATTTGTTCGTTGGTCATTCCCAGACCCTGTGTCATCATCTGGTAGGTTTCGCAGATCATCTGCATGTCGCCGTATTCGATGCCGTTATGGACCATCTTGACGAAGTGACCGGCACCGTTTTCACCGACCCAGTCACAGCAGGGTTCACCCGCATCCGTTTGAGCACAAATTTTTTGAAAGATCGGCTTGACCGCGTCCCACGCCTTAGGTGAACCACCTGGCATAATGGAGGGGCCGAGCAGAGCGCCTTCTTCACCGCCGGAAACGCCAGTGCCGATGTACAACTTGCCTTTACTTTCGACATATTCGGTTCTGCGAATGGTGTCGGGGAAATGGCTGTTGCCGCCATCGATAATGATGTCACCGTCTTCTAAGTGCGGCAAAACCTGGTCGATGAACATGTCGACGGGCTTGCCGGCTTTGACCATGACCATGACTTTTCGAGGGGTCTTGAGATTGGCGACCATCTCTTCAACGGAGTGACAACCTATAATATTTTTGCCTTTGGCTCGGCCATTCATGAAATCGTCTACTTTTGAGACTGTTCGGTTAAAGCAGGCAACCGTAAAACCCTTGCTCTCCATGTTCAGGATGAGGTTTTCACCCATGACTGCTAAACCAACAACTG
>CALANC010000448.1 GCA_937925895.1 uncultured Desulfobacterales bacterium | reverse complement strand
GTTTAACGACGACAACGACGAGGATGAACGGGCCTATTGGGACCAGCGACTGAGGCTTAGTGGAAAGTTCAAGGCCAATGATGCCGTCTCTGCCCATTTTAGGATGGACTTTGCCGAGGACACATGGGGCAGCGATAACTGGGGAGGCAGCAGGTATGGCGAAGGCTCCGAACTCCAGGTCGACAGGGCCTATCTGCAGGTTGTCCAGGACTTGTACACCTTAAAAGCCGGTCAGCTCTTTTTTTCCACCGGCGAAAATTACATTGTCTATGACAACAACACGACCGGTGTCACCCTGACACTCAAACTGCCTGTGACCATCGATCTGCATTATTCAAAGTTGGATGAAGATTCAACGCAAGGACTAACACCCGCAGGGGTCTCAGAGCAAACTGACGATGATGCGTTTACCACCGAGGATAGCGATGCGTATGTCGTCCAAGCAACATACAAGGGAGAAGGCTTTTCCGTGGGTGCCTTCTATGCTGCCATAGAAGACAGCAGTGACGCTTTTCTTGGCACCAGGAGCGAAGATTCACCCAATGCCTT
Source organism: uncultured Desulfobacterales bacterium (assembly GCA_937925895.1). Classification (GTDB taxonomy): domain Bacteria; phylum Desulfobacterota; class Desulfobacteria; order Desulfobacterales; family UBA11574; genus CALANC01. The sequence goes on along the minus strand of CALANC010000448.1, from coordinate 2,626 downwards.
CGGTGTGTTCGGCTCCTTGGCGCTGGGTCAGCTCAAATTACAGGCTGAGCTCGACATCTTCGGCGGAGACTACACCAACGCAGCTGGTTCTTCGATCGATTATTTGGGAGAGCAGTTTTGGGTGAATGCCGAGTATGCAATGGAATCGTTAATCTTAGGCGGGAACATATTGTATGCCGCAGCTCAAGATAAGGATGGTTCAGAGGAGCAGATTTCAGGCTTGAACAATTGGGGCGCTTGGCAGCCTTCTACTTACGGTCCCTTTCTGGAAGACTTTATGCAGGGGCCACACGCAGGTGGCGCTGAAGATTTTAACTTCACCGGTGACGGTGCCGGTGCTGTCGGCGGAACGATCTACGCCAAGTGGAACCCTATGGAAAAGCTCATTCTGTGGGGCTCGCTCGCTTATTTTGAGGCGGAAGATGATAGTACTCGTATCACAACCACTGAAGATATAACCATCGTCAACCTTTCTGCACAATATGAGTTTGTGCCCAATGCAACCATCGCGGCTATGTACTCCACCTCAATGATTTCAACGGCTACCGGTGAGCCTGATGATGATGCATCGCAAATTGCTGCCAGACTGCAGGTTAAATTCTAGCAGCTGTTCTGTAAACCTTTAAAAAAAAGAAACCCGCTCTTTAGCGGGTTTCTTTTTTTTTGCCTCAAGGATGGGCTCAACAATATGATCGGTTTTAGGGTTGCGTATGTTCATCAGGAATGATAAATACAAGCCATCTCAAAAATACATCTGACGCCCAATTACGGTGTTGCGAGCCTCTTCAAAATGCTCACATACTCCCATGTATGCTGCGCTTTTTCATCGGCTCGCGCCTTTTTCTTGTACGCAATCTGCATTTTTTAGATGGCTTGTAATATTTTGGGAGGAAATGTTTATCCTTGAAGACTAAAAAGAAAAAGAGATATAAACGCCTGCATTTTTTTATTATCCTTGCCGTTTTTCTTTTCACAACCGCTCTGGCTAAAAACCCGTCAAAGGTATTGATTGTACCTTTCAATATTCACTCGGACAAAGACCTTTCTTTTCTTCAAGATGGTATCAAAGATATGCTTTCCACCAGGCTTGTCCACGAAGATAAGGTGGTGCTTTTAAGCAACGAAACGGTGCGTCAGGCGGTCGATGAAATGGCTGCTACCATCAGCGAGCAAACGGTTCTTGCTCTAGGGGAAAAGCTAGGGGCCGATTATGTCATATTCGGCAGTTTAACCGTTCTTGGTGACGCCAGCAGCACCGATGCACGATGTATGGATGTAAATCAAAAGAAAGCAATGGTCACGTTCAACCAATCGGGAAACAACCTGGGCGATGTGATTTCGCATATCAATCGATTTGCCAATCAAATTAACGAAACGGTTTTCGGGCGTGCACCCACGAAATACAAGCCCTCCCCGCCGGCAGTAACCAAAGAACCTTTTGAGACCTCTAAAAAACATCCGGAAACATTATTGCAAAAAGACACTGGGGGATATTCACAAACCCCCTATGAGGGACAGACAGGAACGGACAGGGTGAGTTTTTTGGCCTGGAAGAGCAGATCCTTCAAAACAAAAATTGCTGGAATTGCAGTCGGTGATGTGGACGGTGACGGCAACAATGAGACCGTCTTTACCGCTGAAAACACCGTGCATATATACCGGTACTTAGACAAAAAATTTATAAAAATCGGTGAGGTAGAAGGGAAAGGTGATATCCCCTATATCAGTGTCGATGTGGCGGATATCAACAATAACGGCAAAGCGGAGATATTTGTCACTCAGCTGTTTCGTGTCAGCAACAAATTAAACTCCTTTGTGCTGGAATGGGACGGCACAACCTTTAAAAAGATTATAGACCGTTCAAACTGGTTCTATCGGGTGATAGATGTTCCCTTGCGAGAGGGGAATATCCTTCTGGGACAAAAGCATAAAACGGATACCATTTTTGCTAGGGCCGGTGTATTTGAGATGGCTTACGAAAATGGTCAATATGAACCCATACAATCTCAAGCCCTGCCAAAAAACATCAATATCTATGGTTTTACATATGGTGATGTTTTAAACGACCGCCGGGAAATGATCGTTGCTTTTTCCGAAAGTGACTATGTCCGTATTTTGGAAAGCAACGGCAATGAGGAGTGGAAAAGCAGCGAAAGGTATGGCGGCAGCAATACGTATTTTGACAAACGCATTACTGGTTCTCCATCCATTGATGAAGCGGAGCGTATGTACATGAAACAGCGGATTCATATTGCCGATATGGACAATGACGGGAAAAACGAAGTGATTGTGGTCAAGAACAAGGATTCAACCGGAAGTACGCTTTCCCGACTCAGAATGTTTAATAAAGGGCACATTGAATGTCTTGAATGGGATGTTATTGCCATGCGATTGAAATGGAGAACCCACACCATTTCCGGATACATCAGTGATTATGTTGTCCATGATTTGAACAATGACGGGAAAAAAGAGCTTGTATTTTCCGTGGTTTCAGGTGGCGGATTCTCTCTTAGTAAAGAAAAAAGCTATCTAGCGACGTGGGAAGTTAAAACAAAACAAGAATGATCTTTTCTCTCCACACAAATTGCATTTGACTTTTATACTATTATTCTTTAAGGCATAAATG
>CALANC010000447.1 GCA_937925895.1 uncultured Desulfobacterales bacterium | reverse complement strand
AATTGAGAAAGGGACTTGTATTCGGTGGAGACGTGAATAACATACCGATATTTACCTTTATGCGGAAAACAAAACACTATGTTTAAGACAGACGACATAATCGATCAGGTACTGAAAAACTGTGACATCACCGATTCGCACCATGCCGGGCTCTACTCAATATGCGGCTTGGCCTTAAGGCTTCGTGATTTATACAAATGGGAAAAGGGATTGGATCCCTGGGTGGAAAAGGATTCATCTGAAATCTTGGAATGGATTGGGAATAAGGAACAACAGTGGGATCAATTGACAGAAAAACCTCTCAACGACATAACCATTCTTGGAAACAAATTTGATCCATTCGATTCCTCAGGCATCAACTCCGTATTGGAATCTTACGGCCTCATCTATGGAGGCGGATATGCCAGCAGCCTGAAACCCACCTTTTTTCTCGCCCCCATTGAAGACAAAAAAGAAATAAACGGCCACTCGGTATTTATTCTCGGACGAGAACTTGCTCGAGATCTACTTACCCTGCCGGCGCTTTCTCAAGACAATTGCGTTCTCGTGCGAAAGGAGTCTGCCAAGCGTTTCATTTGGGATAAAATGTTTTACATCAAAAAATCCGGGCGCCACGCGCTCAAATTTGCTTTGGAAAACTTCGGTCTCAAAGAACAGAATTCCAAAGCCATACAACGCAGCCTGGCAAAAATCGTTGGTTCTGAGACAGAAACTTACATTTACCATGAGCTTGGCGAAATACAGGATACGGTTTTCGATCGTGATGTATGGCGGGAAATTATAGCTGCGTTCCCTCACACAGCCATCGAACTCCTCGTAAGAACCGTCAAGGATCTGCTTGCGGATACCAACGAATACGGAACACTTCGATTCATAACACAAGAACGAAAAGCCGCATCCTTGGCGTTTTACGTTGCCTTTCTCGAAGGTTTGTTAAAAGAACTATTCCCTGAAATATCAGAAGCATTTAAAGAATTTACCCAAACACTTAACTGGACCGTTATTGATCAGGCCGTGACTATAGGTTACAATACCGCCAAGCATCATGCTGAAGCGATTGAATTCATATACCAAGAAGGAAGACGAAAAAAGGATAATAAATGGGCAAAAAAAGAAATATCTAGACAGCTTTTGGAGCCTCTCGGAATAAAGGGATTGAGCGAAGAATAAGAATATTACGTCGGAAGTCACCGCTGAAAACACAGATTTGGAGTTGGATTAACGTTGCCTGCACCCATACGCTGCCATATGCCCTATACGACCGATGTTAAGGGATCCACCAAACCTGCCATTGCGTTTCTCCGGGAAAATGGTCACAGATCCATCGTTAGTTTGGGGTGTGGAGAACAGGTCAACCAAATCGATAACCATCTCCGTCTGATGACCGAATTGAACCTAAAATATTATGTGGGCATTGACTGTGCTCCCTACATCGAACTGGTTTCAGAAAAGCTGTTTATGAACCCGAATGCCATGACAGAGCTGCTCACCCGATATTATGGCGGTAAACCTGAAAGATTCAAGAAGGCAATAAAACTCTTTCCCGGCACCTATGTGGAAGATCTTGCAGATATACCTTGTGCCGTCGTGGTCTGTCAGCGGGTCTATCCCGACTGTTTTTGGGAAGATTTGATCATATCCATGCGTCCGAAATTGGTGCTTCAGGAGGACCTGCACGGCTGTGAGCGCCAGAAACTCCGGGGAAAGCATTATGTCCGGAACTGGTCAAAAATCAACCACTTTAATCTGAAGCCATTTCGCCCCTGGCCTGTCTTTCCGGGTGAAAAGAATCTGATATTATGGCGGCGCCGGGATGATGGCGAGATAAAAGTAGAAAACGGCAGATTTAGGTGGCTGGAACGCTTGTGTGAATCATTTATTGGATAGTTATAATCATATGAGAAAGTTACTATAGGTTTCGCCTTTTTGTTTATGCTTAATTGAGGTTAAATTAAGGATATATAATACGTTTTTTTATTTCAGCCAATCACTGAACACATCCGATTTCCGCATGAGCCTGTAGCGGATGAAGGCGTTTAGGCATAGTATGGCCCGTTTAGCGGTAAGAAACGTTGGAATACCACCTTCATCGAGGACTTTACCCAGCTTGTTGTAGATCGCGTCGGCGCCGGATACCACATTGATGGATACGACTGTCGGTTTTTTGTATTTATGGACGACGTTTACAATGCGGGCCGCAATGTTTTCTCTGTTTCTTTCGATCTCAGCATCTGTCGTATGAAGAAGCACACTGTGAGGCACAATAGAAACAAGAAGAGCGTCCACGGCATCTGTTTTGAGAATCGTTTCAATACATTTTTCAAACATGGCGTCATCTGCCATAGGAGTTAAATCTAAAAGGGGATCAGCTTTGACCATAGACGGCAGGATGTTCTCCAGGGCCAAGGTGGTTTCAGCATCAAATTCAGCCAGTACCAGGTCTTCCAAATTATCCGCGGCATAAGCCTTTTCATAACCGGCATTGGCAATAATGGCCACCCGGTTTCCGGTCACCGGAAAATCACTCAGTAGGGCAAAGGTTTTGATGAAATCGCCGTGATCAATCATGGTGTCGGCAACAATCAAGCCTGCCTGTTTCATGGCTGCTTTGGCCACAGCATATTCTCCGGCAATACTGGCTGTGTGCGATTCGGTTGCCTTTCGTCCGGCATGGGTTCTTCCGGCCTTGTACACAATAATCGGCTTTTTGCTCTTGGCTGTGGTGTAAAAAAATTTTCTGCCGGCATGGGTCTTAAACCCTTCAATGTAACATCCAATCACATCCACCATTGGGTCGTTTTGAAAATAATTGACCAGATCGCTTGGATCAACATCGAGTTGGTTGCCGTAGCTGACGATCACCTTCGGTGAAATAGCATTTTTTAGATTTTCGATTTCAACGATTCCCAGAGCCCCGCTTTGGCTGAGAATTGCTACATTGCTATCTTTTTTTAAATTGACGGCAAACTTTTCTTCCGGAACAAAAAAGGTGTTAATCCCTTTCACGCTTTCGTTCCCGGCATAAATAATCCCGAGGCAATTTGGCCCGATGACCCTAAAGCCGGCAGATTGTGCAATGTTTAATATTTCCGATTCCTGATCGTGGTGCCTGTCGATTTCACTAAAACCACCCGGAATAATAATGACTGCCCGAACCCTTTTTTGAGCACATTCTTTGATAGTTGGTAATACCGACTCAGCAGGAACGGCGACAACAACCAGATCCACCTTCTCATCAATATCAGTAACCGATCGATACATCGGAAATTTTTCTCCCGCAATCACTACATTTCCTCCCTTGATGTTGACGCAGTATATGTCTTGCCGTTGCATTTTTACCAGATTGCCCATGATAATGTTGCCTGTCTTTTGGTTGTCTGTGGTGCTGACGCCGATCACTGCAATTCCGACGGGCTCGAAGAACGGAGCAATCATCTTCTGAGGGGCAATCTCAGGAACTGCAGGCGGCTGCAAACGCTTTTCGAACCGGGCAAAACCGTCGAGGGCAATAAAGGAGCCGTCCGGTGTGAAGACGAACGGATTGATTTCAAATTCGGTAATAACAAATTCAGTTTCAGCGGGAAAGAAATTGGAAAAAGAGACCGAAAGTGAACTGAATTTTACCCCGGCATCAACGATTTTTTTGATGAAATCGGTTTTGCCAAGGTCCATATACTTTTTTTGGATATGCGTTGATTCCAGCAATGCTTGAGCCCATTGTCGATCGATTGGAGCCAGAATCAAGTTGGGAGGCGAATAGTGCTGAGCAAAATGCTCGGCATCACTGCCGCCTTTGCTGAATGAGATCACCGGACCAAATGCCTCACTCTCCCGAAATCCAAGCAGGTTTTCATTGCCGAGGTCTTGAGAATACTCTATACGTTCAACAAAAAGAATTCCTTCAATATCAATGGGTTGTGCTTTAAAAGCAGCCGCCATTCGGTTGTAGGAATACTTGACAAACTCCAGGTCTTTATAGACCATCTGAACCCCACCGGCTTTCTGTTTGTGGGCAAGGTTTCGGGCGACGACCTTCAAAACAATTTTTTCGCTGCCGAATTTGGAGAGAAGACTTGGGGTAATCTCCGCTTCATCCCGAACCAGGAAATGGGTCGGAAAATTCAGTTTTAGCTTTAACAAGATGGCATAGACCTCATGCTCAAAAAGCATGTCTCTTCCTTTTGCGTAGGCATTCCCAATAATCTTTTCAATAGATTTCAATTCAACGGGATCAATTTTATTATCCATGACAACACTATCCATAATTAGCAAAGGTTTATACTGCCACCATAATACAACGACCGTATAGTCCCGCGCAAGAATTACCTAAGCCTTATATTTCAGAAGAAATTCTCAGCCGATTTGTTCCCCCATTTAGCAAAAATCACCAAAACCATCATTTAGTGATATGATATAGAGGTTGTGTGCCTTGTATTTTTTAGTGGAAAAAATCGATTGGGTCTATTGACAATATACATCAAAGAATAACAATTCTTATTTAGATCCTTGTATTAAACAGCTCCATGTTATGGTTAATATGGCTAGTCCAAAAAAGAGATTTGACACCATCTTAAATAATATCCAATTACGCCGGGGCTATGCAGGGTGTACCTAAGGACATCATAGAGCGCCAACTCGGACATTTTGAAAAAATCCACCCGGATTATGCTCAAGGTGTCCGCTCAGCACTGGCTGAACACAAGAAATAGACACTGTCGGCAGTCGATTCAATCCACCGGGGGGATGTTGCATCGCCCCCGGTGTTTCGGATTCATCATGATAGTCAGCAATGGCTCTGAGTTTTTTATAGTATATATCTATCAGTCTTCAAAACAAATAGCTTGCTTTCGTCTCCAAAAGTGTTATTATTAATTTATTCAACAAGGCCCCGCCCTCAGTTGGTGGGGCAATTTTTTTCTGAAGGAACAATCCATTTGTCAAAATGGCGCCCTCCAGTTTAAGATTTTGAAAATTTTTGAAAGGAGGATGTTATCATGACTAATGGAACTGTTAAGTGGTTTAATGACCATAAAGGGTTCGGATTCATTGAGCAGGAAGACGGAGCGGATGTATTTGTTCATCATTCTGCAATCAATGCAGACGGGTTTAAATCCCTCAATGAAGGCGACCGAGTTTCCTTTGATATAGAGCAAGGACCAAAAGGCCCTGCCGCTGCAAATGTCACTGTGATTTAACTTTATGTTCTGGGGAAAAAGGGCATTCCTTCTAATATTGAAGGGATGCCCTTTTATTTGGTTTGAATTTATCCCTTCACCATTCGTTATCATCAGACCTTAAACCTCAAAAAAGTCCTCTCATAAATCCGTTTTTTGTTGTCAATATCTAAAATCACAGCCAGGGAGGTACCAATTGGCAAGATCAAATTATCAATTTAAAAAACGTCAAAAAGAATTAGCAAGGAAGAAAAAGAAAGAACAAAAGAGGAAACGCAAACTGGAAAAAACCACTATTACACCAGAAAATAATTCCTATCAGTCTCAGAATGAAGAAGAGGATCCAAAAGCATAGAAATCAGATGAAAAGGAGAAAAGATATGCGTCAAAAATATGTGATTTCTCGAAATGGTGCCAAAAAAAGGCTCAAAATCAGGGAATATGCAATCCTCGACATAAATTTGAAAAAAGTGGCGTCTTCGATGCTGACCAAAGGAGATTATTCATTTCTCTGCGAAGAAACCTATGAAAGTGAGATCATCGTACATTCCATATCCAAAGGAATGAACGTCTTGGTTGAAACCATTCGGACCCACAATATATTTCCCATCAAACCATATGTCACCAAAATCGCCGAATCAGTCACGGCGCTATACAATTCATCCGAAGATGGTTCGGTGGAGTTGTTTTTTGACGACGTTGAACTGTTATCTATTTGATATGATTAAAAAAATATGGTTTGATGAGTTCATTTCTAATCCAGATGTAGTGCTTGCCGATGTTTTTGATTTTATTCAGGTACT
>CALANC010000446.1 GCA_937925895.1 uncultured Desulfobacterales bacterium | reverse complement strand
ATAGTGGAACATATAATTGCCAGTGGTTAATGAATTATGGAAACTGAAGAATTTTTGAAGGAAGATAAATATTATAGAACACTTATCCAGAGCGCTACTGACTATGTGGTTGCCGTCAATCGTAAATACCAGGTCATTATGGCGAACGAACGGTTTAAAAATGAATTCGGCATGAAGCCCAACGATTACTGCTACAAGGTGTGGAAAAATAAAAATGAAAAATGTGAAGAGTGTCTGGTAGAAAAAACCTACCGGGACGGCTGGGGGCACTGGAACGTAGAAAAAGTCACGATGAAGGACGGCAGGATTGCCAAGGTGCTTGTTAAGGCGATTCCGGTCAAGAATGAACGCGGCGAGATCATTTATGTTCTGGAAAGAGCGACCGATATCACGGAAAGGGAGCACATCCAGGAAAATATTGACAAAATAACCGGCAACCTGGAAGAGATGCTGGTCAATCGTCTGGAAGGATTACAAAAATCCGAAGAGAAATATCGAACCATATTTGAGCGGTCTCGTGATGCTATTATTCTCACCGACCCGCATGGAAGGATAATTGAAGTCAATCAGGCCGGGGTTAAAATCCTGGGGTATAAGACCCAAAAAGACGTATTGGCGCTGGAATCCGTCAGCAACCTTTTTGAAAGAGAGGCGTTTGAAAAATTCCATAAGGAGGTTTCCGAAGAGGGTTTTGTTGTGGAGTTCGAGGCCCGTCTGTTTGGTAAAAATAATCGCCGATTTTATGCGCTGATTACATCCAATGTTACGGTCGATACGAACGGAACGATCGCCGGCTATGTGCTGATTATAAGAGATATCACCGAAAGAAAAATAGCCCAATTACAAATAGAAAAACGAAATATCCGCTTAGGGATTTTAAATGCCATTGCCAAAACCGTCAGTAGCAGTCTGGATTTGGATGAGGTATTAACTCGGACGATTGATGAAATCTTAGAGGTTCTTGAGGCCGACAGTATCAGAATTTATATGTTGGACAAGAAAAAAGAGTTGCTCGAACTGGTGGCGCATAAAGGGCTTGCAGCTCAATTTATCAGCAAACCCTTTATGCAATATCGTAAACCGGGAGACGGGTTGCTGGGCCAAACCGTAATTGACGGTGAAACAAGCTTGGTAGACAATTTTTTACGATCCGATGATCCCTATGTCGATTCGATTTTAGAAGCGGGCCTCCATTCAACCGCTTATATTCCACTTTCCGCCAAAGGAGAATTGATGGGAGTACTGTGTGTGAGCAGCCATTACCCCATTGAGTTTGCAGCCGGATATATTGAGTTTTTGACCGCCATCGGCAATCAAATCGGTGTTGCCATGGACAATGCCAATCTTTATGAGAATGTAAAGAGAGCATATGAAGATCTCAGGGAAGCCCAGGAACAGATTATACAGACAGAAAAGTTGGCCTCTTTGGGTAAATTAGCCGCTACCATTGCCCATGAAATAAACAATCCCCTTGCCGTGGTCCTGACCTATATCCGCTTGATGATAAAGCTGATGGATCGGAATGACTTTTCTCCTGAAAGGATTGAGGATATTTCTCGATATTTGGCCACCATGGATTCTGAAACATCCAAGTGTGGAGAAGTCGTAAAAAATCTTCTGGCATTTTCCCGTCAGTCTAAAATCACCATGGCGAACAACAGCATTGAAGACATCATTGACCGGACACTGAGGTTAATTGCTCATGACCTGGAAATAAAAGGGATCCAACTGAATAAAACCATTGAGCCGGACCTGCCACAAGTTAAATGCGATTTCAAGCAAATTCAGCAAGCTCTTCTGAACCTCGTGTACAATGCCTCAGATGCCATGCAGGATGGCGGCATCCTGACGGTTAAAGCTAACAGGAAAGATGGGGATGAGCGGTTTTTAGACGTCATAGTTTCCGATATCGGCTGTGGTATCGCTGAGAAAAACAAGGAAAAAATTTTTGATCCTTTCTTTACCACCAAGGAAGAAGGAAAAGGTGTAGGGCTTGGTCTATCGGTGGTTTACGGTATTATCACCCGGCACAACGGCATAATAGAGGTAGAAAGCGAAACGGGGAAGGGGAGCACGTTTAAGATCAGTCTTCCATTCGACGAATGGTAATCCAAAAGCGCAATAAACATTGGAGAAAAAATCATATGTTTTTTTAAGATATAGATCAAATTGTCATTCATGCCACTCGCGTGTGGCGGGGTGGTTGATTTGCTGATTAATTTTCGTGGAAGGAATCGACAATGACCAAACAGGCCCGTATTCTTATCGTTGACGACGAAGCCACCATGAGAGAAGCGCTTTATGACTGGTTAAAAGAAGACGGTTATGAAGTTGGCTTAGCAGAAGGCGGTAGACAAGCTATTGCCATGGCCGTGGAGAAAAACTGGGATGTCATTTTACTTGATCTGAAGATGCCGGGTATGGATGGACTTGAAACGTTGAGACGGCTTAAAGCAGAGGATGTGGACACAGATGCCGAGATACTCATAATGACCGCCTATGCAACGGTAGATACCGCGGTTAAGGCCATGAAGGAAGGCGCATTTGATTATCTCGTCAAACCTTTTGCTCCTGATGAAATCGAAATGCAAATCAAGAAAATTGTGGCGCATCGGGAACTGGTTCTGGAAAATATTTTGCTGCGGCAGAAGTTGGAGGAAAGATCTGAATATGATGAAATCATAGGAAAAAGTGAGCCGATGCAAAAGATTTTCGACCTCATTTCCCAGGTGGCGCCAACCGACTCTACTGTCCTCATAACCGGTGAAAGCGGGACCGGGAAAGAATTGATTGCACAAGCGATACACGGAAATAGCCAGCGCTGTTACATGTCGTTTATCGCCGTTAGCTGCGGTGCTCTACCCGATTCTCTGTTGGAAAGTGAACTATTCGGATATGAGAAAGGCGCCTTTACAGGTGCGGAGTATACCAAAAAAGGACGCTTTGAGCTTGCCGACAACGGCACACTTTTCTTGGATGAAATTGGAGATATCAGTTTTAAGACGCAGGTTGATCTTTTAAGGGTATTGCAGCAAAAAGCGTTCAGGCGACTGGGGGGGGTGGAAGAGATTCAAGTAGATGTTCGCATTTTGGCAGCGACAAACAGAAATTTGCAAAAGGCGATTTCCGAAAATAAATTTAGAGAAGACCTTTTTTATCGTTTGAATGTCATTTCCATCCATGTTCCACCCCTAAAAGAGCGAAAAGAAGACATTCCTCTGCTTGTAAAGGCATTTGTCCGGAAATATTGCCTTGAAATGAATAAAGAGATCGTGAAAATTGCGCCTTCGGCTTTGAAGGTACTAATGGATTATGACTGGCCCGGAAATGTGAGGGAATTGGAAAACGTCATTGAAAGGGCGCTTGTTATTGGACGGGGACCCGAAATTGTTACCGAAGATCTCCCTTTTCCCGACAAGGAATTCACCGCGGAGATCATGCCGGATTCATTAAAGATGATGGAAAAAATGCATATTCGTAAAATCCTGAGAAAAACGGATTGGAATATTAGCAGAGCCGCCCGTCTTTTGGAAATTGATCGCCAGACGATTTATAATAAGATAGAAAAATACAAGATCGAAAAGGGAACATAGGTTACCTTGTCTAGATGTATCACCATCTGTCCTATAGGTTCGGTGGAAAAGGGGATCCTCGAGCACATTTCTGAAAGTATTTCATTTCAATGTAATCTGACCTGCAATTTTTTTACCGGTATGGACAACCCCAAGTATGCCTATAATGAGACCCGTTGCCAATACGATTCCAAGCTGATCTTAAGGCATCTCTTAAGGGAGTGCCCTCATAATACGCTTAAGTTTATTGGCGTGACATCTGTTGATCTGTATGTGCCCATTCTTCAGTTTGTATTCGGGTTGGCACAGATTGAAGGCAAGTGCTTAATTGTATCACTGCACCGCCTTTATCCTCAATTCTACAGCCAGCCGCCCGATTCGGACCTTTTATTGAAGAGGGTGGAAAAGACGGTACTGCATGAACTGGGCCATACATTCGGCATTACCCACTGCAGAGACCGACGATGTGTTATGTATTCTTCAACCCGAATTGAGGATACGGATTTTAAACAACCTGCCTTTTG
>CALANC010000445.1 GCA_937925895.1 uncultured Desulfobacterales bacterium | reverse complement strand
AGAGACGATATTTTGTTAAAAATTAAGGAACTCGAAGCGTCCATGGAGTTTGAGTGAATTAATTATTGTTAAAGAATGAAACCTATATCCATTGCGCCAAACCTTCACCTAATTCCTCTTGACCAGAATCTGCCTGGATTTACATCGTTCATCGGGTCCTGGCTCTATAAAGACAAAAAAACGTTTTTGGTTGATGTCGGACCGGCGTCAACCATTCCTCTACTTGTGAAATCCTTAAAGGCAATAGATGTGCAACACATTGACGCCATCTTTCTCACCCATATCCATATCGACCATGCAGGAGGTATCGGAGATCTTTCCGTCCTTTTTCCACCTGCGGATATAGTTTGTCACGAATCCGGTATCCGGCATCTTGTAGATCCCTCCCGTCTGTGGGAAGGCAGCCTTAAATCCTTAGGTCAAACAGCCAGAACATATGGCCCGTTTCGGCCTGTTCGGCAAGATCTGCTTTACAGTGCAGCCAATTACAATAGACATGAGATCCTTCCGATAATGACACCTGGGCATGCACCTCATCACGTAAGCTATTTTGTAAATCCTTATCTTTTTGCAGGTGAAGCCGGAGGCGTTTTCGTCAACGTTCCCGGAATTGACTTTTATCTAAGACCTGCCACACCACCCAAATTTCTTTTTGAGATCTATGTCAACAGTATCGATGAGCTTATCGCCGTAGAGCCTGCGAAAATATGTTACGGTCATTTCGGCATGACCGAAAATGCGGTTGAAATGCTTAAAACACATAAAAAGCAATTGTTTTTATGGAAAAAGATCATTAAAAATGAAATGACCCGCCATCCACAGACAGGTGACGGGAATTTAATGGCAAGTTGTCTACACAGGCTCCTGAAAGAAGATCCCCTTTTGAAGGGTTTCTCTCATTTTGATGAAGCGACGCGAACAAGGGAAAAGATATTTTTTCAAAACAGTATAAAAGGGTTTATAGAATATCTACAAGCTGTTGCTGATAATTCTTAGCCCCTCCAGAGTTAAAGCCGGTTCAACAGTTTCAATGGTTTCTGATACCTGATAGATGAGCTCTGCCAGACCTCCTGTGGCAATGATCTTAGGGTTTGTACCCATCTCGATTTTCATACGTTTAACCATCCCATCCACAAGACCGGCATATCCATAGATTATTCCAGCTTTTATACTGTGTGCGGTATCTTTGCCAATAACACTTTTGGGGGGAACAAAAATCTCAACCCGGGGTAGTTTTGACGCTTTCATAAACAGGGCTTCAGAAGAAATCAAAATGCCGGGACTGATTGAACCACCGATATATTCTCCTTGTTCTGATATTGAATCAAACGTTGTGGCTGTTCCAAAATCTATCACAATGAGGCTGGTCCGGTATTTATGGAATGCCGCAATCGCATTAACAATTCTGTCTGCCCCGACTTCTGACGGATTCTTATAACGTATCGGCATGCTCGGTACAGATTCGGCATCAACCCAGTGTGGAGAATGTCCCAGATACTTCCGACAAAAAGAATCCAAGATCGTTACCATGGGAGGAACGACGCAAGAAATGATGGTTTTGTGGATATTCTTGGAATCGATATTACCGGTGGAAAAAAGACTTGTGGCAAGAATGTTAAATTCATCTTCCGTTGTATGTCTTTCCGTTCGTATCCGCCAGTCTTTGATCAGATTCTCGCCATCATAAACACCGATAACCGTATTTGTATTTCCAACATCTATGACCAGGAGCATTGTTTTTTTCCTTTTCAAAGGGCATCAATTTTTACGGTAAAAATTTCCGGCTTCACCCGAATAAGTGTTGTTTTTACGGGCAGTGGTATTGTTGCTCGCCTGATATATATCCCAGGGTTTAAGTCCTTGAGGTCAACATAAACTTTAACGCCTGTTTCTTTGACAAGCTTTTCAATGATATTCTCCGGCCCTTTGACTTCAATGTCTATTACCGATGGTTTAATACTGTAATCATAGGTGGTGCCCTTGCCGGTAACAATTATACCGGTAAGATTTTTAGTAACAATCTTTTCTTCGATAACGACTTCGGCTAGAATAATTCCTGAATGGGCTACAACCTCTATATTTTCCGGAAGGTCCAGGGCTATCTCTTTTTTTAAAGATGCGGAAAGCCCTTTGATATCAACAGGTTTTGTCAAGATCTCTTCAATTGAGTCTAGAATGTTTTCAGGTCCTCGTAAATTCATGGAAAACGGCTTTGCTAACGCACCTGCAACCGTGAATCCGGCTGCCGGTTTGCCGGAATAGGCAATTTTCACAGGCAATTCTTTTTTAATTTCTTTCTCAACTCTTACAGTCAAAAAGATCGGATTTACCCTAACAATCGAGATTCCCTCGGGAAGTGTGATACGCTCTTTTTTTATCGGAATAGACTCTAGGCCAATATCTATCCCAGATAAGTCAAGGAGGTATTGAAGTTTCAAATCAGGCAGGGTCTTGAGCACCGATTTTGGACCACGGATACTCACTTCAATATCTTTTAACGGTGTTCCGGTAATTGTCAATCCCTCAGGAATTCCTGCAGAAACTACCGGAATTAATATGTCCGTTTCTTGCAGGGACGAAACAGACCAGAGCAAAAAAACACCGGTACCAATAAGAAAAGACAAAATAAGCCATTTAAAATTTTGGCTGCTCAAAATTGGCAGACGGATCGGGTTGGTCATAACAAATACTGAATTACCGGTAGCTTCTGATTCCTAAAACATTATGAAATATTATCTGAATTTTGAACATTTTTTATGTGATCCGTGATCATAACGGTTGCGCGAGTGTTTGCAACGTTGTGCACCCTAACGATATGAGCACCGTTTAAAATTGCAGCAGCAACAGCAGCCTGGGTACCAATTTCCACTTCCTGCAAATCGGGGTTTATATCTTTAACGCCTTCATCTTTGAGGATCTGCCTGATAAAGGCTTTTCTGGAAGGTCCGATGAGAATGGGAGTCCCCAGTGAGTTAAATTCCTTCAGGTGTTTAATCAACAACAGGTTATGTTCTACCGTCTTGCCAAAACCGATTCCAGGGTCAATGATGATTCTTGACCGTAAAATTCCCTTCTTTTCGATGCCATCGATGGCCTTTTCCAAAAAAGCCTTTATTTCTCCGATCAGATCATCATAGGTGGGAGAAATCTGCATGGTCTTAGGGGTATCGAGCATATGCATTAAAACGACAGGCACACCGTATTCTGCTGCCACATCCACCATTTCAGGATCCAGGCGAAGCGCCGCTACATCGTTTATCATTGAGGCTCCAGCCTCAATGGCACGTCTGGCAACACTGGCCTTGGTTGTATCGATTGAAATGGGAATCGCAATCTGTTCCGCCAGCTTTTCAATAACAGGAATTACGCGTTTTACTTCCTCTTCAGCGGAGACCTCTGCAGAAAAAGGTCGTGTGGACTCCCCTCCGATGTCAAGAATGTCAGCACCATTTTTAACCAGTTTTTTGCCTTGAGCGACGGCATCCGCGCAAGAAAAAAAAATCCCCCCGTCTGAGAATGAGTCAGGGGTTACATTCAATATTCCCATGATGCGGGTATGCTCACCAAGGTGTAAGCTGTATCTACCCCATGAAAGGTTATATATTTTCAAGATGTGCTTTCTTCGCTTTCGGCTTCCAGTTCAGATTCTGTTTCAACATCAACTTTTGTTTCGGTTTCCACCTTTGCTTCAGCACCTTGACCACTTTTTTCGTCTTTGGACGGCGTTGATGGAAACTCGAAATCCGGTCTCATGGACCGTATGAGTTCATCGAGCTCCTTACCCGAAACCGTCTCTTTTTCCAGAAGACTTTCAGCCAATTTATGAAGAATATCTATATTTTTTTCTAGAACCTCTTTTGAAAGATTGTAGGCTTTTTCGACCAGCGTGCTTATTTCTTGATCAATTTTTCTGGCTGTCTCTTCTGAATAGTCCCTATGTTGGGCTATTTCTCGCCCGAGAAAGATATGCTCTTCGTTTTTTGCATAGGAAAGGGGGCCGAGATCTTCGCTCATACCCCAACTGCGCACCATCCTTTGAGCCACATCGGTTGCCTGTTTAATATCGTTGGCAGCTCCCGTGCTGATGCGTTTGAAAACAAGTTCTTCCGCCACACGACCTCCCAAAGCAACCGACAAATCGCTTTCAAGCTGATCTTTGTATTTGAAATCGCTTTCTTCGGGCAGAAACCAGGTAATACCGGCGGCTCGCCCACGGGGAATAATGGTTATCTTGTTGACCGCATCTGTGCCCGGTAAAAGACGGGCAACAAGAGCGTGGCCGGCTTCGTGATACGCTGTCGTTTTCCTATCTTCCTCTTTAATGACCTTCGACTTGCGTTCCAATCCCATATAGACTTTGTCCTTGGCATCCTCCAGATCGGTCATATCAATTTTTTCTTTATTTCTTTTGGCGCCAAGGAGCGCCGCTTCATTAACAAGATTCTCCAAATCAGCACCGGAGAAACCGGGTGTTCCTTTGGCCAAAATAACATTGTCTACATCCGGGGCAACGGGCGTTTTTTTCATATGAACCTTAAGGATTTTTTCACGGCCAAGTATGTCCGGCAGCGGCACAACAACCTGACGGTCAAAACGCCCGGGACGCAGAAGCGCCGGATCTAAGACATCGGGTCTGTTGGTAGCCGATATAAGAATAACCCCTTCATTGGATTCAAATCCGTCCATTTCGACCAGAAGCTGGTTTAACGTCTGCTCTCTCTCATCATGCCCTCCACCGAGGCCTGCGCCGCGGTGCCTGCCGACCGCATCGATTTCGTCTATGAAAATTATGCAAGGCGCATTTTTTTTGCCCTGAACAAAAAGGTCTCTGACCCGCGATGCCCCGACGCCGACGAACATTTCCACGAAATCTGACCCGCTGATATGAAAGAAAGGTACATCAGCCTCGCCTGCGATGGCGCGCGCCAAAAGAGTTTTCCCGGTTCCAGGTGACCCAACCAGCAAGACACCTTTAGGTATCCGTCCCCCCAAACGGGTAAATTTTTTAGGCTCTCTTAGAAACTCTATTATTTCTCCGAGCTCTTCTTTTGCCTCATCAATGCCGGCAACATCTTCAAAAGTGACCTTTTTTGACTGATCAGATTGCAGCCGTGCCCGGCTCTTGCCGAAAGACATGGCTTTGCCTCCTCCAGATTGCATTTGGCGCATGAAAAATACCCAAACGCCGATGAGCACAATCATCGGAAACCACGAAACCAAAACAGACATATACCAGGGTGACTCTGCAGGAGGTTTGGCGTTGATGGTAATCCCTTTTTCCCTTAGGATTTTTATGAGGTCTCCGTCTTCGGGGGCATAAACCTTGAAACGATTACGACTATTATCGGTTACATACAGCTCATTTCCTTGAATAACAACATCAGAAACACGTTCTCCCTCGATCATAGCAAGGAATTCCGAATAACTGATGCTTGTCTCAGCCGTATGCTGCTGATTGAAAAGATTATAGAGCATGATCATCATCAGTGTAATGACCAGCCATAAAGCCAGATTCTTATAAAAAGGATTCAAAAGTTTTTACCCTCCTCGTGTTGATTAATTATAATTTATATTAATCATCTTTGTTAATTAGGCAAGAAAAAGTTCAACTTTAAGCACCTTCCTGGTCGAAGGCATTATTTTGACAGTCTCATCAATTCTATGGCCGACGAGCCAGATTATTTTCCCCTGACTGAGTAATACGGCAGACTTGGCTCGCTCTGCCTTTGGGACTTTTTTATCAATAAAGTATTTCTTTACCTTTTGGGTTCCCTTTGCGCCAAGCGGTTTAAAACGATCGCCCGGCTGAAAATTCCTTATCACCAAGGGAAAACGGATGATGTCCAGATCAAAAAAGGCTGTTTTTTGTTCGGTGCGGCATAAATCCGGCAAATCCTTGCTGTCCGTTTCAGTGAATTTCAAATGTATACCGGCTTCCTGAACAAAGATGGAGCCAGGGTGTTCTATTTTATGCACAAAGGC
This sequence comes from uncultured Desulfobacterales bacterium, assembly GCA_937925895.1. Lineage (GTDB taxonomy): Bacteria > Desulfobacterota > Desulfobacteria > Desulfobacterales > UBA11574 > CALANC01. Next base: position 517 of record CALANC010000445.1, on the reverse strand, counting down.
AATCGCTGAAACTCGTCCGGATTTTATCTGAAAATCTCGCAGGGCGTTTTGTTGTCGGGTAACCGTAAGGATATCTCCGGAACGCTGAATTCTGATACGGTCGGGAAAATCAAGAGTTCCGAGATCAGGTCGACCTTTCAAAAGGCTGATTGCCGAACCTATGTGGGAAAAACGAATACGTCTTAAATCCCCTTTTATGGTTGCGATTGCTTTTCTGATGATCCTTCTTTGTAATGCCAGATGCCTTTCAGAAAGTCTTGCTACAGAAAGGGCAACTTGATTATCCGCGATACTTAACACGGTCTTTTTGAAGGCCAGATGAACGACACCTTCAATCCATTCCTCCTCGGAGCTGACAATTGAAGTGAGCCGGTTCAACGTGTCGATTATCCTTGGATTATAGGATGTTTCAAGTAAAGGAATCAATTTTTGACGAATCCTGTTCCGAATATATTCTGTGTCTTTATTGGAAGTGTCCGAGACATATTTTATCCCGTTTTTGTTCAAAAAATCGACA
>CALANC010000444.1 GCA_937925895.1 uncultured Desulfobacterales bacterium | reverse complement strand
GGAGACCGCAGCCATCCTGAGCGCAGCGAAGGGTGGAATGCGGAGGGGGGAAGGAATGCCCCCGCTGCTAAACCACTTTAATGACCAGCGACGGAGACACCCGAGTGAAACGAATTTGGCTACCCCTTGAATGCTTACCAGAATTGTCGAGGATAGGGGTGCGAAACTTGTGTTCATAGTAAAATCTGGTTGTTAAGCGATCTGGATTCTCCGGCACTAATGGTTCGTATGGCCGGCAGGCCTTTAACGGGGCATTTGTTTTCACATATACCACAGCCCACGCATTGTTTGAGGTCAACAAAGGGTAATTGGACTGCCAATGGTCTCGCGCCCGGTCCTGGCACCACCTCATTTTTTAAAAAAATGGCTTTCGGAGATGTCGGGCAATGCTCCTCACACACAATACAGGGAGCGTTTCCGGACCAGGGAAGACATCGACCTCTGTCCACATAAGCAGAGCCAATTTTTATCGGTCCTTCGATTTTCTCTTTGGTAGTAATATTGGATATAGCCCCCGTGGGGCAAACACTTCCACACAGAGAACAGGTGTATTCGCAGTAACCTTGTGTCATTATTAAGCGGGGCGTCCAGAACCCTGCCATTCCCGCCTCTCCCAGCGTAGGGTTAATCACATTTGTGGGACACACCTTCATGCATAGCCCACACCGCTGGCAGAGTTCCAGAAATTCCTTTTCCGGCAAAGCACCAGGGGGTCTGATGAGCCGATAATCCGCCACGATGTCCACACGCCCATCGAGTCTTCCCATAAATGGTACGGTTAGTCCGGTGAGAATACCTCCCAGTACGGCGCGCCTGCCGATATCCGGTTTTTGGTTCAATTTGGGTTTCCAGTTGACGCTAAATGCGAGGGCGTCCTCGGGGCATATATTGTGACAGTTGAAGCAGCCAACGCACTCGGCAGCCTCCCACACCTGATCCGGATGAGGCGAAGCGGCACCCTGACAGTGTTGGGTGCACAGGTTACATTTGGTGCATTTTTCCGGATACTTTTCCAGTTTGAGCAAACTGACTCTAGAAAAGATTCCCAACAGGGCGCCGAGAGGACAAATTACCCGGCACCAAAACCGAGGTCGAATCCTGTTGAGAAACAGAATGAATAGGAAAAGCAGCCCGATGAACCAGGCCGTTTGATACGCTTTGTTCGCGTATCCAAAGACCGGTGAGAAAAAGACTTCGGCACTATAACTGATGAGGTTGAACACCTTCATATCACTGGCGGCCATCAGATCAAAGATTGAACGGAGCCCTGTGCCGAAGGCTGGGAGAACCGAGAGGGCAATAGATCTGAATAGAAAGGCTATGGGATCCAGCAGCCCGGATAAATTCAGACCTACCATCCCGCCGATCAACAAAAGAACCAGAAAGAAATACTTGATTCTTTGATTAGAAGTCTTCTGATTCGCCCGGATCATCCGGCTGCCTTTTAGTTCCGGACGAATCGCGCCGACAGCGTGATGAATCGATCCTAACGGACAGATAAAGCCACAGAATACCCTACCGAGAAGAAGGGTAATCAGGAGAACAACCAAACCCCAGAAAAATCCCGGTATGAGATAATGCCCCGACAACAAGGAAGTCAATCCGATGAGCGGATCGAGCTGAAAGAAGAATGTGACCGGCTGATCCAGCCGAATATCTTCGGCAGCCGAAAAAGCGAGGGAATAATCAACATAGATATCCTGGGAAAGTCGGCTTTCAATCAGAAGAAAAAGAAACAAGCAGAGAAAAACCGTTTGGAAGATTCGTCTGAGCCAAACCAGATGCCGGATGTTCACACGATTACCCTTTTCTTATCGAGCTTGGTAAAATCATACGTGCCGAGGCCTTCTTTCTGGGCCAGTTGAATAAAACCAACCCGTTCCGGCTTTAAACCGAACAGCATGCTCGCTCTGGCATCTGCCGCCACGGGATCGTCGCTAAGAATCAGGGTGTTTTTATACTCGACATAATCCGTGCTGCCCCCGGAAGGCCCGTTTTTAGTCATGATTCGGACGGCATCTATCAAGGTGACTTCAGGTTTGAAAAATTGTGCGAGATCGACAATACTCTGATGGATGTCCTGATGAAGTGACCACCGGCTGCCATCCACACCACCAATCCAGTTTTTCATTCCCAGTGTGAGGGTGCTGAGAGAGTGGTGCTTTGCGACCGGCAGATTGATCACCGTGTCGGCTTCCACCAGTGGAACGAACACCGGCCATACCCCCAGACGGTTGCCGCGCACTTTCATTTTTCGCATTAAAGATGACCGTGGATGAACCAGTTCGGCTCCCGTTTCTTTAGCCACCTTTCCGGCTCCGGTCAGAGCAAAACATTGTCTGGCATCATGGATGGTGTTATCGGCGATCCGGACCCTTCCGGCTCCGGCTTCTTGACAGAGCTCGACCACGGCCGCCATAACCTCGGGATGTGTCGTAGCTGCCAACCGTGGATGCCGGGCCCAGGAAATGTTCGGTTTGAGCGCCACGACATCACCTCGGGAGACAAACCGTTTGATTCCTCCGGCGGCTTCAAATACGTTTCTTGTCAATTCTCTCACGGAGAATCCTTCTTTCTGGCCGATTGCCTCAATGATAAAACCTTTTTTTGCCTCCACCGCCCAGGCGTCGGACATTTTAAATAAGGGCCATTGGGCAGCCCCGGTAAGCATCATGCATCCTGAGAGTTGCAACAGCTTCCGTATTGTTTCTCTGCGTGAGATGGGTTGGTTAAAGTTCATGGGTGTTACTCCTTTATTTTATTTGGGAGACCTTTGAAAAACACCCTCATTTTATACCAATCTTTTGTTTTCATTGCAACGAGGATGCCATGAGATCCTTTTTGAAGGGAAAATTAATAATTTCACGAAAAGGGGTAAAAGATACGGTTCTTTTAGCAGCAGCTGACGTCGCCGCAGGTAGCTGCTTTTTTGCCTTTAATCCAGGTCTGTATTATGTAAGCGGCACAACCGACGCCGGGGGACACACGAAGGGCCTCTGTCGGGCAGTTGGTGGCACAGGCCCCGCATTCGATGCAATCATCTTTTTCAACCACCTGTGCTTTTTTGTTCGACATAGCAAATATACCATGAGGGCAAACCAAGGTGCATATGCCGCAGCCGACACATGCATCGACATCGAATGCCAATGTGGAAACACCGCTAAGATATTTGAAATGGTCCATCTAGGTCACCTTCATAAATGCCGACCCTACCCAGGTAACAATAGTAATCAGCAATGCTGCGACTTGCAGCGGTATGGCTGTTCGCATCTCCTTCTCAACTCCGGAAGGTGAGGTAAATGGCGTCGCTCCTGTAAAGTTCATGGCCAGATAAGAGCTTACGACTGCCGTGCAGATCAGCAACGCCAACGCCTCGAGGGTTTCTATTTTTCCCCAAAATGCCGCCACAATTCCGGCACCTGCGAGTAATCCGGTTATGACCCCTTTAAAAGAAAAGGCTCGTCCGGGTATCCACGGCAATAAAAGAGGCACGACAACAGTACCGGCGAAAATCCCCGCCGCGTATGCAGCAGCTGCCATCAGTCCCCTGCTCCAAGATGCATGGAAAGAAAAAATATTGGTGCCGATACCAGATAAAATGAAAAAGGCCAAAAGTATCCAAAGTGTGGATTTGGGGAGAAAAGAAAGCTCTACCGGCACCAATACCATTCGTTCTCTGGTGGAGAAAGTCACCTGGCGCATGGAAGTCTCGACCCGGTTTTCACTTTTTAGAAAGGCTTTAATGTCCCTCGCTCTTACCGGACCCCAGTTAACTTTAAAGCCGCAATCCTTTTCAACCTGAATGGCAGACACACCCGTAGCTGCCAATTGGGGAAGAACGAGTGTTTTGTGCCTAACCACATTATCAAGACCCGTAAGTTTAACCCGGTTGACGACTTCTGCGCTCGAAAATGTTCCCTTGCCGGCAGCACACCACACATTTACGCTGTTGGTGTTGACAATCAGAATCCAGGCATCGACGCCTGTCAATTCCTTTCTTAAAGCGTCGAAACTGAGCTTATAATTGGCTGTAACGAAAACCGGTGAGTCAAGCCCCGGATTTCCCACACAATAAAGACCTGGAGAGATTTTGTAGTTGTTGCGACCAATTCCGATTCTGGTCAATATGGTTCCTATAATATCAACCCGCTTTAGATCGGTCATCACTTTTGGAACAGGTCCGGATGGTGTGTTCAGAAAACCTTCAACATAGTGGCACAGCTCGTATCCCGCCCGTCCAAAAGGGTTGTCGTCCTGCTGAATCGAAGGTCCGCAACAGGCAATGTCCTCAACCGGGGAAATGGAAACCGGCTGAAGATCTGCTTCTGTGCCGCATGGTAAGGAGTCTTTTTCCTGTCCGCAGCACCCTTTTTCCTG
>CALANC010000443.1 GCA_937925895.1 uncultured Desulfobacterales bacterium | reverse complement strand
GAAAACGTTTTGTCCGGCATAGGGTCTGAATGATACATCAAGTCGGGTTCAATGATCCATCTGTCTGCTGGAATGTCGACGGTGGTCTCGATTTTGTTGATGATGTTTTGCCAAAAGTTATCGATGTCAGGCGCTCCAGGGAACAGCCCTGCCATACCGACCACGGCTACCGGTGTTCTTTTTTTCATCTTTTCATATATCTTTTGTTTTTTCCGGCCTTATTGAAAGCGGGTATAAGCGCGTTATTTCTTTTAATCCTATAATAATTACTTAGAAAATTCAATATAGCAATTTTCAAAAAAACGTAAGGTTTTAGCTGCCGGATAGGGGTGCGAAACTTGAGTAATGATTTTTTCGGGATCAAGAAGATATTGTAGATAAAAAAAGGGCGACTCATTCGAGTCGCCCCGTGAAGAAGGTTTATTGAAAGGTTAACCGTGCCACCTGGCCCTTGCCAAATTTTTTAGCTTCCCGCCATGCCGTTATTAATACCGGAGCATTTCACCATTAAATGTTATGTTGAAGATACCCGAATAAAAAGATGCACGCACATCCGAGAAGCTGTTTATTGGGTAAGATCACATCCTCCTATCTCCGTTTTACCGTTGGGGTTCTTCTAATTATCAAACACTTTGTTTTTATCCTTAACTTTCAAACCTAAAGCCAAGATAATCTTTCGTTGTGTTTCCATTCTACATGGTTTGCCATGCTCTATTCTATTGATGGTTATAGGCGATATTCCGGCCTTTCTGGCAAGCTCTGTTTTGCTCATCAACAAAGATTCTCTAATTTTTTTTAAACGGTTTTTGCTCATCCAAAAAATCTCTTGTTGTTTTACTTTATCTTATGTTGCTCCTTCGGGTTATATGATTAAGAAGCAGAGATCTCCATCCCATGATTTCCGAGAGTTCACAGAGGCTCATGTTTTCCGTTTAAGATGGAGAGTTCGATCAACAAATGTCCAACAACACAATCGTGAGAGTTTTTTGATTTAATCCGGGTTTTCAACATCAAGGGATCGGATGAACCAATTGGATTATATTCCATGTTCAATATATCACCGACTTTCAATTTTTTTAAGATGATAGAATCTTCTTTTACCAGAATACAGAGACCGTTTTTTGACGTGTTTCGTAATTTGAACAGATAGGTCGGACCCGTATCGTTTAAGGGAAACTGGACGCTGTAATAATTGCTTATAATGGTATTTGAATCGAATACCATTCCAACTGAGCTTGTTATATTCGTGGCTGCTTGTTCTTCCATGGTTTCAACCTCTGAAATCTGTACTTATTCAGTTAGTTTCATTAGAAGCGATAGAAAGATCGAATAGTTTACAGATAAAATATGGAAGTAAAATGTCATCTGTCAAGTAAAATTATATATAAATTATATATAATTTTATTGAATTAGTATATATTGTAGTTTATTAGAATAAATTACTACATATTGTGTGCCACCAACTCAAGAAACTGAATAAAATCGAAATCTTCTGTTAAAATATCTATTTAAGTACCTCTTTTTAATGGTTAGGGCGAACCATAATCAGCAAAAGTGGTCGCCGGTCGTTTGGTCTGGCCGCCCGGGGCATGCCGTTATTGTCGAAAATGACATACACATAATTATCATCCAGGCAAAATCCTTCGGCTTTTCCATACCTCATATCAGAATATTTTAATTCGTTCCTCGTGATAATATGATGAAAGGACCAGCCAAAACTTTCTTCAAACTGTTCATTCTTTTTGTTGAGTTTACTGATTAGATAGGCATTTCTTTCGAGGACATACAACGAATTTTGATACCAAAAGAGGCCGGTAAAATCCGGACTCTTGTGATTGCTAAATTCAAACCGGGTTCTGTCCGAGCGATATGCTCTGACCAGGAGCGAATCACCAGTGGTGTCCACTTCCATAAAGCCCCTTGGTTGTCGTTCTGCGCAAAGAATGAAAATTCCTGGAGTGATATAGCTAATGCCTTCTAGATAGGCATTTTTCACTTTGAACAGGTGTTGTTTTTCACCCCAGGGGCGTAAATTTGGCGTTATCCAGGAAGCTTCTTTCCCATCTGAGGGAACCCGAAGAATGCGAAAGCGTGTTTCACTTACCAAGTAAAAATTTCCAACACCATCAGAAGTTATTCCTTCGAAGTCATATCGTTGGAGGTGGGCTTCGGTTGGTATGTTTATTGGTAGAATTGGTTTTAATATGGCAACATCACGGGTCAACTCAATTTTAAAAATCACATAATCATGTTTGTCCGAAACGGTATACAGTTGCCCGTTCCAAATGGTCAGTCCTGATGGCTGGATATTTTCGGGACCCTCAACAAACAAAGCGCGGTGCAGCGTCATGGGGATAACGCGTTGATGTGAACATACCGGTTGTTCCCAGGAAAAAAAAATAATAAGAGTTAAACAGATCCACTTTTTCAATGGTTCTCCTCCAATTTTACAGATGGGTGGATTCTTGGTTTTTAATATGAAGTAATTTAATATATCTTGCAACCTGATAAAAAAATATGCATCATCTCCAAAAGAGTTAGAGTAATCCATAAAGGATTCAAGGATCCAAGGGGCCAAGGATTCGAGTGAAATGCTTAAGAACTATAGAGATCTGAAAGTTTGGCAAAAGCCATATGGACTTTGTTTGGATCATTATAGAATAACAAAATTATTCCCAAAAGAACCAAGATTTTGAGGCGCGGGTCCTGCTTTCAGGTGATTTAAATTGTGAAAATAAAGAAAATTAAAAGGCTCTCAAGGAAGATATAGAAGAAGTTGAAAGGATGTTCAAAACGCTGATAAAACCATAGGAGAACAAACACCTGGACCCTTTACCCCTTGAATCCTCGAACCCTTTCTCCAACTAAATTGGAGGAGAACCAAAAATATTACCTTAATATCGTACCCTTGAAACAGGATGAAAAATCAATTATGTTGCTTAAAAGGGAATCCTCTCGTGCCGGGTGGTTCCTATTTTCTTTATGATTGACCCAAAAACATTTTTATACAGTTTTTAGCTAAGGGGTTTTTATGATTTTAGAGACGTGGATAGCTTATGTAATCGCTGCTTCGATCGTTTTAGTCATACCGGGTCCAACCATAATTCTGGTAACCAGTCAAGCGATCGCACATGGACGCCGGGCAGTCCTGCCGCTCGCGGCCGGAGTGACAGTTGGAGATTTTACTGCAATGACCCTTTCCCTTTTAGGACTTGGTGCAATTTTAGCTGCTTCTGCAGCTCTTTTTTCCTTCTTGAAGTGGGTTGGAGCAATCTATCTTGTCTTTCTTGGTGTCAAGCTGTTGCGGTCAAATTCGACGGCAACCGAAATCAACTCCATACCTAAAGGATCCTCGAGAGGTTCTCTTTTCAAGAGTGCATTCGTCGTTACCGCGCTGAATCCCAAGGGAATTGCTTTTTTTATTGTTTTTTTACCTCAGTTTATCAACCCGAACGTTGAACCAAATCACCAGCTCTTGATTCTTGGCGCAACTTTTCTTGTAATGGCATCTATCAATGCGACACTTTATGGTTTTTTTGCAGGTCATCTTCGCGATACCATGCGAAATTCAAAGGTGAGTCGTTGGTTTAATCGATGTGGTGGAAGCGCATTAGTTGGAGCCGGTATTTTTACTGCTGCTATGCAGCGTTCTTCGTAACTGAGGTGCAAATATGTCAAAAGGGTATTGACGATGACAAACGCCGATAATTCCAAATCGAGTTCATTGCTATTATTGATTGCCGGCGCTAAAGGTACCGTGGCTTCTACGGTGGCTGTTGCCCTGGCTACCATGCGGAAAAATCCTCAGGCAGTTTTGTCAACCCTGACAACCCGTAACCGTTTCCCCTATCTGGAACCGGCCCAGGATATCCACATGGCGGGATGGGATATTCAATCTGACACGCTCACCGGTTGTATAAAAAAATACGCTGTTTTGCCTGAAAATCTGTGGGATCCACACCGAAAGGATCTCGACGACATTGCCATATTCGAAGCTCCACCTGCCGACCTCGATTTAAGGGGTCAGATCGAGCACCTGGGGCAAGATTTTAAAAAATTAAGAGAACAGTTTCCCAACGCCCGTCCGGTTCTGATTAACCTTTTGCCTGCTTGCGCACAGGTTGATGTCGAAAAGACAGTCCGGATCGACCAGCTTTATTCGGAAGTTGCTTTTAAAAATTTCCCCGATCTGGCATATGCTCTGGCGGCCGTCTTGTCCGGAATCCCCATCGCAAACTTGACACCCAATTGCCTGGAAATCCCCGTTGTCGTTCAGGAAGCAATCAAGCGAAAAGTCCCCCTGTCCGGCAGCGATGCAAAGACAGGCCAGACCTATCTCAAAATTGTCCTAGCCTCTGCCCTGAAAGCTCGAAACTTCTATATAGACGGATGGTACAGCCTTAATATCCTGGGCAACACCGACGGAAAAAATCTCATGGATCCCGAACGGGCTGCTGGAAAAATAACCAACAAAACTGAATTGTTGGATGACATTTTGGGATATCCCGTTGGGCAGCGATACGGAGAACCTTCTCACAAAGTTCATATTGATTATTATCCCCCCCGCGGTGATGCCAAGGAGGCCTGGGATGTTATCGATTTTCAGGGCCTGTTCGGTCTTCCCATGAGTATTCGTTTGAACCTTCAGGCGCGTGATTCAATATTAGCCGCTCCACTGGTGCTGGATCTGGCCCGCTGGATGGCGGCTTTGAAGATGGCAGGCCGATCCGGACCGGTTGCGGAACTGGGATTTTATTATAAAAAGCCCCTCGGTGACAATCCGCCGTTGAGCTTTCAGGATCAGATTATCAGCCTGGAAAAACTTGAGGCCGAATGCGATAAAATGATTTTTCACTCGAGGAGCGAATCTTGATTTTCGCTTATAGCACCAATGCGTTTGTTAAGTACTCACTTGTTGAATCTTTGGAGATGATTGCCGGGTTGGGCTTCAGTGGCGTTGAGATCATGGGAGACAGACCTCATCTCTACCCTCCTGATTTTAATGCAGCGGATAGAGCTTTTCTGAAAGCAACAATCAAAAAGCATAATTTAAAGGTCACCAATTTGAACAGCTTTACGCTTTTTGCCGTTGGGGACACGTATCTTCCTTCATGGATCGAACCGGAAAAGCAAAGACGGGACATTCGAATCCGGCATACGATTGAATGTTTGAAAATGGCTGACGAACTGGGATGTGGAAACATTTCTGTTCCTCCAGGGGGCCCTTTGAACAACCTGACCCGGAATGAAGCCTTTTCTTTGTTTCATAAAGGACTTGAACAAGTGATACCTTTGGCGGAAGAACTGGGGGTTAAAATTTTAGTGGAGCCCGAGCCTGATTTATTGATGGAAAACACAGCGGATTTCAAGATGTTTATCAAAGATGTCGAATCATCTGCTCTGGGGCTCAATTTTGACATTGGGCATTTTTTTTGCGCCGGTGAGGATCCGGCTAGGTCGCTCCAGGAACTCTTTGAATGGATAGGGCATGTTCATTTGGACGACATAGCTGCCGACAGAGTTCACCGGCACCTGATTGCCGGACACGGGACCATTAACTTTCTTGCTATTTTCCAATTTTCGCTCCTTTATTTTCAGACTCTTAAGATAACAAAAACAATTGTTTCAAAAAGTCAGTGATTGCTATTCAAAACTTGGTCTTGGAAGAACGTTGGCGCGTTCAGCGATTTCCGGGACTTT
>CALANC010000442.1 GCA_937925895.1 uncultured Desulfobacterales bacterium | reverse complement strand
GACGGCCCGTATCTTTACTTGAGGCTGTTAAAACAAAATCCCGCCAGGGCCAAAGAGGTGCTCGAGCTTCTTAAGATGACTGAGGGCAACAGCTCCGGTATAGGTATCGGATGCATAGGCTGGGATGGTGAAGTCCATGCCGACCAATTCTGGCGGCATTACAGTTTCGGTAATGTAAAGAAAAAACCTTTTTCTGAAATTTGGCTGGACACTTCTGACCCCCTTATGAGAAAACTTAAAGAAAAGAAAAAGTATGCCAAAGGAAGGTGTGCGGCATGTCGATGGCTGGATGTTTGCGCAGGTAATTTCAGGGTTCGGTCAGAGGCGGTGACAGGCGATATTTGGGCTCCAGACCCGGCGTGCTATCTCACAGAGGACGAAATTTCCCGAGGTTAAAATCTCCGTCTTCCTTGAACGCCCTTTTTTAGATATTAATGACCTAACCCGGATTTTTCATGAAATATCCGGGTAAAGAAAGGAGTTGCTATGCTATTTCCCGATTCAAGACCGAGGCGTTTGCGCCAAAATGATGCCTTTCGACGTATGGTTCGTGAAACCACACTGACGGTTGACGACTTTATTCTCCCTCTTTTTGCCATCAAAGGCAAGGGTGTCAAAAACCCCATACATACCATGCCCGGACATTATCAATTGTCCGTAGATAATCTTGTTAAAACAGCAAAAAAAGCATATGGCCTTGGAATTCCTGCCGTAATGCTTTTTGGAATACCGGAAAAAAAAGATCCCCTTGGGACCTCCGCTTATACCAAAGGCGGCATCGTGCAAAAGGCGACACGTACGCTCAAAGACAAGTTGCCGGACCTGGTTGTCATAACCGATGTCTGCCTATGTCAGTACACGGATCACGGTCATTGCGGTATTGTGGACGGTCAAATAATAGACAACGATGCCACCCTGGATCTTTTGGCCAAAACCGCTCTGTCACAGGCACAAGCAGGGGCGGATATGGTTGCCCCTTCCGACATGATGGACGGCCGTGTGGCAGAGATTCGTAATACCCTAGATGAAAATGATTTTACGAATGTCCCCATCATGTCATATGCCGCTAAATATTGTTCCGCATTCTACGGACCCTTTCGTGCCGCGGCCGACTCGGCACCTCAATTCGGAGATCGGAGGACATATCAGATGGATCCGGCCAATGCTCTGGAAGCTGTCAGGGAAGTAACCCTGGATGTGGAAGAAGGAGCGGATATCATTATGGTTAAGCCGGCCCTTCCGTATCTCGACATCGTTTGTCGTATCCGCGAAGAAATCGATCTTCCCATCGCAGCTTATAATGTAAGCGGTGAATATGCCATGATAAAGGCGGCTGACAAAATGGGGTGGATCGACGGCAAAAAGGTTATGATGGAAACGCTCATATCAATAAAAAGGGCCGGCGCCGATATGATTCTGACTTATTTTGCCATTGAAGCGGCGGAAGAGTTAAGGGATTAGAATTAACTATAAAATATCCGGGCTAGTTCGTTGCACTTAAGACTTCGAACCCATCCTTTTCGAGAGCGATTTTTATGGTGCCGGTATCGCAGGGAAAGAGCCTGAAATAATAAACTCTTTTGCTGGCCTTTTGAGCTGTCATGCCGACACTTATGATCTCCCCGCCATTGACGTTAATAATCTGTAAGGCTTTCTGAAACGAACCCGGCTTGTCACCGATGACAAAATCAATACGCGAACTAGCGGTAAGAAAGCCCATCATATCGATAAAGGCCCGCAGAATATCCGTTTCGGTTATGATACCGACGACCTTTTCGTCTTTTACGACCGGCATGCCACCAATTTTGTGTTTATAGATGATTTGGGCTGCCGTTTCTATGTCGTCATCGGGATCAACAGTGATAGGGTTTCGGATTATTAAATCTGCAAGGGAGACATCACCCAACATGGAAGGGATAAGCCCCTGTTTCAAATCCGCAAGCGTAACAAAACCTTTTAGTTTGTTTCCCTTTGTGACGACCGGGAGATGACGGATGGAGTTAATTTTCATTAGCTCAATGGTTTCACTTATGGAGGCGGTTTCCGTTATGGAGATGGGGTCAGGAATCATTAATGAATGAATTTTCATGGTTTTTTCTCTTTCAATATTTTTTAAAACATAACGGGTTTATCTCAAAAACATTTACTGGTGAGCGCGATCCAAAGCATTCAAAACCAAGGTGATCGGCTTGTCTTCTTCGCCCTTCCCGGTAAAACGAATCGGACCCGGCCTTCTGTAATTGTCTTCATCGGGAGTGGCTGCAAGCCATCTCTCTCTCAAGGATTTTACCACTCTGAAAGAAACGGAATTTAAATCGACCAGGCTTTTTTCCAGCACCAGGGTCAATTTTCCTTTTCTTTCTTCAAGGTGCATCAGCGGAGCTATGGGAATCCCGATGGGTTCCCACAGGGAAAAATCCATTTCCAGATTCCGAATAGCCGCCATCTGGCCGGTTGAACCATTTGCAATCAGGCTGAAAACGGTGAATCCCAAGTTATAGGTGTAATTACAGTCAAATCTGGTTGGATCATTACCCCTGCCGTCGTAACCGTAAAAGTGAATCTGGGTTTTGAAGTTGGGAACTGATTTCTTATAGATCTTATTCACCGCCGCGGGGACGTCTTCTTCTGCCGAAATCGCTCCCGCTTTAACCAGCGCTTGTTTAAGTGTTTTTACAGAAATTATCGATTCTTTAACCAGCAGGTAATCGTCTCCGTCGTAGTTCTTAAACAGGATTGGTCCGAAAAAAGCCGGATCAAGTCCCTCTTGCTCGAGTGTTTTTTTGTAATATGATCGTTCGATGCCAATTTTATACGTCCCGTTTTCTTTGAGAATATTAAGATAATCTTTTACCAGTCCCAAAAGAACTCTTTCTGTTTCCACTTGCGAAAACTGGAAATTCCCGTGGCTGTCTCTTTCCGTGAGGAGGCCTTCCTGGAAAAAGGCGGGGATATCATTAAATAGTTCGTCGTCCCGGGTGTTCCATATTTTAAAAGAGGCATCTTCCCTTGAACGCCTCGCCAGCTGCCGTAAATATTCCAGCTTATCATCAAGCAAGAGAAAGTTGACATGGAAATCGTTATCATGAGTTTCATTATATTCGGCGATAATTGTATTCAGCTTTAAGATAAAAACCTGTATTTCATTGATAAATTCCAGAACTCCCTCAGGGATTACAATTACCCCGTAATTCTTGTTGACAGCGGCTCGCCTGACGATACCATTGCAAATCACCCGAGACAGATGTCTGAGGGTCATTCCGTAAGCAGTATAGTCTATGGTTCCTTTTTCTTTTGCTTTGTTAATTCTTTTATAATCCGTATAATCTGCCAGATCCTCGCTGATCAAGGTCATGTTGGCGTGAGTTTGAAGTGCAACTTCAAGGGCAAGGTGGCTGGCCACTCTTCCCATAACCTTGCATATGTGCCAGTATTTAACGTCCGAACTGCTATCCGTACACAAATTGCTGATGGCATTGGCAAACGCTCTTGCGGCGGTATGAAAGCCAAAGGACATGGCACATAAAACATTGCCGTCTGCGTCTCTAACTTGAATGTCCCCGTCAATGGTTTTGGGGACGCCGATTACCTGAACTCCATCCTTGATCATTTCCTGGGCCAAAAAGGCAGCATTGGTGTTGGAATCATCTCCGCCGACGATGACAAGGGCATCGAGTCCAAGGTTTTTGCAAGTTTTTCTTGACAGCGCCACCTTTTTTTTGGTGTCTATTTTCGCGCGCCCGGTTTTGATCATGGTGAAACCACCAAGATTTCTATAGGCAGCAACAAGATCAGCCGTTATTTCAATCGACTCATTTTCTATAATGCCATCGGGCCCGAGTAGGAAACCATATATTCTGGTTTCAGGATTGGCATTTTTAGCCGCTTCATATAGTCCTGCAATAACATTATGTCCCCCAGGAGCAGGGCCGCCTGAAAATACAATACCGATGGTGAGTTTTCTACAATATTTTTCTATGAAAGCGTCATCGGCGGTATCCAGGGCAGTGATCATTTGCACCTTGTTATTGATGATGTCCGGCAATAGTTTGCTGGCGTCATTATGAATATCGAATTTAAAATGGTCATTGTCTATCAGTTTTGTATAACGCCCGGACAACAATTTGCATTTTGGAGGAATATTCAACCTCCTTTCGATGAGCTCCATGTTTTCATTGCTGGTTGCCGCCTGGACTCCAGGATTCTTAATGAGATCTTCGATACTTAAAGATTTTTTTCCGGGCATGGTGTTTCTCCACTTGAGATTTAAACCTGAATTTTGCACCCTGATACTGATGAATTCGTAAAAAGTCTTATTTTTCTCGATGTCGCTTACAAAAGACTTTTTGCTTATGCTTATAAAGGAAGAACCTTGTCTGGCCTAAAGTTTGAAGTGACCTAAAGCAATAATATCTGTCTCCGGATGCCCGTGTCAAGATTATTCGATTTTCATTGAGAAGAGACTATTGCAAACGAAAAACTTTACTGCCTCGAGCTTGACAGGACAATGAATTGCGGTTAATGACTGTATTCTAACAACCGAGAAAGGTAAACACATCTTGAGTGTCCTGCTGATTGAAAAAAAAATGGAGAGATTGCTTTGAAATATGGCTGCCAGTCTGAAACCGGTCAAATCAAAAGCATCCTATTGAAACACCCAAAAGATGCCTTGCACAACCAGGAATATGTTAACGCAAACTGGAAAGATTTGAATTATAATGGTTGTCCTGATTATGAAAAAACCATCGAAGAGTTCGACGCTTTCGTAGAATTGATCGCTAAGGAAGCCGCCGATATTTATTATCTGCCCGAAGACGTTAGAACAGGGCTTGACTCTTTATACACCCGTGATCCTGCATTGATAACCGAAAAAGGTGCGGTCTTAGGCAATATGGGAAAGAAGCAGCGTCGATGGGAACCGTCTTCCATGGAGAAATTTTTTAATGAACTTGGAATACCCGTGCTCGGCGCAATTGCCGGGAAGGGCAGATTAGAGGGGGGGGATGTTGTTTGGCTCGATGAGCGGGTCATGGCCGTCGGGATAGCCTATAGAAGCAATGAAGAGGGGGTTCGGCAGTTAAGAAAGTTGACGGCAGGTATTGTCGATGAGATTGTTCAGGTACCTTTGCCCCACTGGAACGGGAAGGATGATTGTCTTCACCTCATGTCAATACTAAGCCCCGTGGGCCAAGATTTGGCGGTCGTGTACTCGCGATTGATGCCGGTTCCTTTCAGAGACTTTCTTATCTCACGAGGCATAAGGTTCATTGAAGTTCCTGATTCAGAATATGATTCAATGGGAGGCAATGTTCTGTCAATTGCACCCGGCAAATGCGTTGTCATTGCCGGTAACCCGCTAACCAAACAAATGCTGGAAGAGGAGGGGGTGGAAGTATTTGAATTCAACGGGGATAATTTATGTCTCAAGGGCGGTGGCGGGCCGACCTGTCTGACCAGGCCAATCCTTAGAACTTAGTCTGAAACCTTTGATCCATATTTTTTAGGATTTTGTTATGTTCATCATTCCACTGACATTAATGAACTATACAATTTCCGAATAAGAGCTAAAGAGATAGACTTAAAAACACCAATGGAAGACCTATAAAAGTCTTTACAAGAGTGCCTAAAGTTGGGGAAAGGCTTGCGCGCAGTCAATCTTATAAAAATTGTCAGAACATCTTAACTTTAGCTCACTTTATGCACTTTATGCACTTCACACTTTTCAGTGTTAATCACCAAAAAGCTATTTAAAGATAAATTA
>CALANC010000441.1 GCA_937925895.1 uncultured Desulfobacterales bacterium | reverse complement strand
AAATTCAGTAAGTCCGCAGGATGCGCGCCCCACTTTTGTTCCATGGTTTCTATGAAATATTTAAATTCTGCTAATTTATCATTGGCAAAATTAAATGGCATGACGATTTGCGGAGTTACTTTTTTATCGGGCTTTTTATCGTTTTTGATCGGTATGCCAAGGGCAAGGCAGAGGACGACCAGGCCCACAACAGTTGCTGACATAATTGCCCAGGTTTTGGGAGCTTTTTTTTCTGTATATTGACCTGATACTGATCTCGCTCTGCCGGCTTTAGTAGTATTTTGATTCGTGGGCGGAGGTTCGGGAATATTTTGAATAATTGCTGGTCTGGCAACCTCAATAATTTTCTGGCACCTGGTGCATTTCATTCTGGCACCAGCCGCAGGAATTTTATCATCACGAATATTATAATTCGATTTGCACCCCGAACACTGAACTCTCATCTTAAGTTTCCCTCTGTTTTTTTGTTGAGACCATTTCAAATGTTATATCGGTCTGTTGTAGCAGAAGCTTTAGTTTTTGGTTCCCAATAATTGAAAGTCTCTACGATCCGTATTTGCACCGGAAAATTTTTCCAAGTCAGCGTTAACCAGACCTAATTTTAATCTAAAGAATTTAGGTTCATCAACCGATACCATGATTATCGTGATATGCCCTTTTATTTTTGGCCCAGGGCAAATACGAGATTCCACAGGAAAAAACACAAAATACGAACGAAAGGTAATCCCCATGAATAGAACCATTTATGCTGCCTGTGCTGCTTCGATCAAAGTGGGAATTTGTGCATTGCTGATCTTCGCCATGTTTGCTTGCAAGGAGACCAAATTTAACCAGCCCCCGACAGCCATGATCAACTCTCCCCTGGAGCAGGGTAAATATTGTCCGGGCAGACCGATACCCTTCAGTTCGCTTGCCTGGGATGAGGAAGACGGAATCCTGGGGTCAAACGCGTCTACCTGGGTTTCTGATGTTGATGGTGACTTGGGAACGGGCGATACTTTTAAAAGGAGCGATCTTTCACTGGGCACACACCAGATTACACTATCGGTGGTCGACAGTAAGTGGGCCAAAACAAAATTTTCGGTGGAAATAACGGTCATAGATGAAGATTGCGAAGAGCGTCTTACCTGTGTGGTCCCCGAAGTTCCGATGAAACCAGATGAGGTAGAATTTATCCTGTCGACATCAAGAAATTTGGACTGCGCAAACCTGTTTATGGCTGATCTTTCGGGGAAGGATTTGAGCAGGGTCAGCCTCCGGGGCGCTAAATTACAACGCGCCAAGTTCGTGGGGGCAGATTTGAGCGACTCGGATCTAACCAAATCTGACGCAAGTTTTGCTGATTTTACTAACGCGGATCTTTCAAATGTTGCCCTTCAACATGTTCTAGTCAACAGTGTTAACATGACCGGCACAGATTTATACAATCAGCAGTTTCAGAATCTGGATTTTTCGAATTCGGTTCTCAGGAATGTAGATCTGGAGGAGGCCAATCTGACCAATGTTAATTTCAGCAATGCTGATCTCGAAGGCTCAAACCTGAAAAACGCCACCTTGTACGGGGCCGAGCTATCAGGGGCCAATCTTCGCAATGCCAATCTGGAAGGCGCATATCTCAGAGAAGCTGTTCTGGTAAAAGCCGATTTGCGCAAGGCAATTTTATCCAATGCAGATCTTCTCTTTGATGACATGCGAGAAGCTGACCTCAGGGGAGCGGATCTGAGCTTCGTCGACCTGAACCACAACGATTTGTCAGGTGCCCGCCTTGAGGGCACAGACCTCCGAAAGACAAAAATGTATGGTGCTAACCTGTCAAACGCAAACTTGAGCAAGGCAAACTGTCACAAACTGGATCTGTCCAATGTTAGTTTTCGCAACGCCAAATTATCACATTGCAACCTGCGAAATACCGTGATGAACGGCGCAGATCTGCATTCTGCGGATCTAAATCACGCGGACTTTCGCGGAGCTGACTTGAAGGGTGCCAAAAATCTTCCAAAAGCCCGCAAAATTCAAACGGCAAAGGGGCTGTAGCATTTGGGTCGACTGCTCAATTGTCGAGCACAGTCTCCCAAATCAGGTGTGCTTGCCCCTCAGTCGCCGAAGATCTGGACGGGCAAAATCCGAATATTGAAATTATGGGCCAATAAAATATCGAAGAGGCTATTGAATTTTTGTTTTTGTGAGAATCTAACGATAGAAAAATTACGTTCATAGATTTCACATACAATATCTGAAATGCTGGTATGAATTGAAATGACCCATGAACCAAGAATCAAACGGCAAAAATCGAAAAAACCCCTGTTTTTACTATTCCTGGTAATTTTTTCGGGCCGGATGGCATGCTGGTGGTTATTCGGGCCCGACGTCACGGTTTATGTTGAAGGAAGCTACACGGATTATGAGGTACAGGCAGATATTTATGCGGATGTGCATGTTTCTTGTTTAAAAGGGTTTGGCGTAAAGCTTGTCTATCAACCGCTCCAGTTGGCGGTGGCACGTGCAGAGGAAAACGACGAATTTCTATATACACCGGATAACAAGATTAACGAATACAACTCCAGGTTCGGCGTAACGCCTATTGATCTCCCGGATACCGGCACCCCGTTTGAGAGTGTTTATTTCGTCGGCAACATATCAGACAGTGATGACTGTAGAAATTCAGGCCGGTGCAACATTTCATGCATTAACGGCAGGCGCGTCCTGCTCGGGACGGTCACTTTCAATCGGGTTGAACATGAAATGCCCTTTGACCCTTCCTTCCTGTTCATTACTTTTGCCTCTGGCAACAATACCACTGACCCCCTTAGGGATTTCGATAAGGATATCGGTCATATGAGCATGAAAACCGGGAGTTCTAATGTCCGATTGGATGGCGATCAAGTAAAATTTGGCTCGATTAGAATTAAAGAGTCCTCTTGAGAAGAAATCAGGGCAAGCATCGCACGTTATTATTGCCGGGTGTTTAAATGTGTTTATGACCTGCTGCGCATATCCGGGAGATATGTTGCAGGTAATAGATGGTTTGAGAGAGGAATTCCCGATGCGGATTCTTTGTCCCCTATGCAAAAAAGAATATAGCACAGAACCTGATTGCCCGGCTAATATTGATCAAATCGTTAGCTGCCGAAGTTGCGGGGGCCGGTTTACAATTCCTGCCAGATCCAGCGCACAGGTAGTCTGCTCCAATTGCGGGTATGGTCAGGAAAAGGCCGCTGAATGCCGAAACTGCGGAGTTGTATTTGAAAAATTAAAAGAGAAAAAAGTCGTTTCGGATTCTTTAAGTGGCGATGATACGAAGTCCGGAAGCGAAGGCTCCGGATCCCGCAATAAAATTTTCAAAAGGTGGATATTTTTATCGATAATATATTTAATTTGCGTCCTTCTTTATTCGACGGTTATCTACCCAAATGAACGGGACAGGCCCAAAAGAGACAGATTGACCGCTACGATGAGGCTCATCGAATATTCAGATTTTGAATTACAGGTAGAGGCCCTAAAAAAAGCAATAGAGGATATGATCGATCGCAGAGAGAGGAAATCTGTTATTTATGACATTTTTGAAGGTGGCGCGAAAGCCATTGATTGGGGTGTTTCAGTAAGAAAATCAACGGCAATGATCAGGGCAACGTTTAGCAATGGTACCATTTTGAAATTCGTGGACCGCAACTCCTCCGTTGTTTTAATAAAGAGTGAAATGCCCAGCAAAGGACTTTTTACGGTCTTTCCAAGTTATATGGAGTTGCATGCCGTTTACAAAAATATTGATTTTGAAGAAAAGGCAACCGAACTTCAAGAAGTCTATGATGATTTAGATTATGAGCCAATTGAGTACAAATTTGTTCAAAGCATGAAATGGGTCATTCCCCGGTTCATATTACTGGTATTTCTTCTATGGGCCATACCGGTCACGTTGGGTTTTTTGGCCGCCTGCTTTACAATCCGCACGCAACACCTCTACAATTGACTGTAGCCCAACCCCCCGGTCATCAACCAACCATGCCCGGGATCCTAAATTACCTGAAGCGCCTGCTAAGCCAGATTAATTGAAAGCTTCACAGCCTCCTTGAGGGTGTTGGCGACGATGCAGCCTCTTTCGGCGATGGTGACCAGTTTTTCCATCTGCTCTTTATCGCTGTGATCTGCGATGACGGTCATTTCAACGGCCGAAAAATGCGGCGGTGCAGCTTCCAGGGTGCCGGAGATGGTCAGGTTCACGTTTGCCACCTCCGCCTCACGGCTCTGGATGGCGGCCAGCAGATTGCTCATGAAGCATCCGCCCAGGGCCATCAAGAGGTGTTCTCCCCCCATGGCGCCGCGGTTTTCACCGCCCTTGGCCTCCGGGCGGTCCATAATCGCCTTGTGATCCCTGGCCGTGCCCTCAGAGGCCGACGGGCCGATCTGTTTGACATTAACCTGTACCTGGTTGCTCATGGATTTCTCCTTTATAGAAAATTGATAAACTGAGTGAACATAAGGATCGGTGAAGGGGAAATCAAGGAGAGGGTCCGGCTGGATTAACACAGCAACATTCAGGAAATACTCGCTTAAGCAATATAATATCCGTCATTTAGAACTAAGGCAAGGAAATGTGCTTTCGGAAAGAGGCTCTAAGAGGCTAAATGCACTGAGTCGTTTTCGTCATTCCCGCGCAGGCGGGAATCCAGCGCTGTTCCACACCCTTGCATTTCTGGATGCCGGATCCGTCATCCCGGGCCTGATCCGGGACCGGCATGACAGGCAGAATATAGGTCAAAATTTTTATTTTTAATAACCGTATTTTGCGCAGCGGTAACGGGTGGTTACAGGTCGTGAAGTTATCATCGAATCTAGCTATTGCAACCTTACAAAACTGGCAGCGTCTTGAATATATAGTCTATGCTGCTTAATTCAACTCCCTGCAACTGCCTGGGAGCGTTCCTGATGGGCGACGTGTTGATGGGGGAACAAATTGGATATTAAGGATGAAAATTGTTGGCGCAATAGATCGTAGGAATAGTGTGCTTTGGCTTTCCGGTAATTGCGGGTCACCATTTGCTCGCGCCGGTTTTTATCGTGAATAAGGGTTTTGATATCAGCTACCACCGTCCCGGTCAGGCTGCCATCCATTTTGACAACATCAAAGCCCTTGGGCTCGATATCATCTTGAAAGATCTTATAGCGATTGACCAGCAGCGGCTTCTTAAAGTATATCGCCTCGAGCAAGGCATTGCCGAAGCCCTCATAGAGACTGGGAAATGTAACAAAATCAGCGGCCTGATAAACTTCCCACAGTGAAAAACGATTATCGGACCGGGGCCGCGGTGCAAAGGGGTCGGCCACCATGTGATCGACAAACCGAATATCGACCCCGGATTCCCGCGCCAACCGTTTAATCTTTGAGGCATATTCGAATCCTTCATCGCCGGCTTCGTGGGACACCACCAGCTTGTATTTCGGGTGATTCAGCTTTTTAGCCAGCTGGATGGCCGCTTCGATACCTTTGCGCTCGACGATACGGGTTGGCTGCAAAAGCATCGTGTCATCGGGTTTCAACCCGATCGAATGCCGGAACGCATGGGTTCGTTCCTTATCTTCCGGTGGTGGATTCTCAAAATCCAGGACGTTGGGAATCACCTTAGCCCTGATGCCTCTTAAACGGGCCAGATTGGCGCGGGCCCGGGAATTTATGACAACATGTTCGATGTTTGGCAGCCGGGGTGGAAAGGCCCGGTGAATGTAGATTTTACTGCCGTTTAAAGGCAGGTATCGATCCCTTTCCCAGTAAAAGTCATGGTGGTGGGCAATGGTGGGAATCCCGGTTTCGGCGATGACATCGGTCAGGGCCAATCCCAGCGGGATGTGCATGGGGATCGCCAGGGCGTTTTCCACCACCAGGAGATCTATGCGGTACATGTCGATGAACAGTTTCAGCCGTGAGGCAATGGTGGATTTATAATTAC
>CALANC010000440.1 GCA_937925895.1 uncultured Desulfobacterales bacterium | reverse complement strand
CTGCAACGAGCGGTCGATCTGAGCTTCGCTTCGGGCGGGATCGTCAAATTCGACCTGAAATGCTGGAGCGAGCCGCTGCACATCGCGTTGACCGGCGTCTCGAACCGCCCTATTCTAAAAGGCAAATTTGTGTAAGGAGGCGAGCATGATGAAGCAATTTTGGTTTACGTTAATCGGCGCCGTATGGGTTTTAACATATGTTGCTTCGCCGGTAACAGCAGACGTACAGATCAGTGACGCTACCCAAGAATGTTTGGATTGTCATATTGAATTTCATCCGGGTCTCGTTCAGGACTGGCGCAACAGTCGCCACGCTCGCATGACCCCGAAAAAGGCCCTGACAGTTGACAAGCTGAAAAAAAGGATGTCAAGCACTTCTGTGCCCGAAGTCCTGCAAAACCGTGTCGTCGGGTGTGCTGAATGCCATACGCTAAGGCCAGGTTCCCACTCGGATACCTTCGAGCATAACGGCTATGATATCCATGTGGTGATCAGCCCGGAAGATTGCGGCGTCTGCCACGTGACGGAAAGAACCCAGTATGCCAAAAACGTCATGGCACACGCCTATGGAAATCTGGCGGAAAATCCCCTCTATCAGGACCTTCAGCGTAACATTCTGGGCAAAAGCACGCTCCAAGAAGACAGAGTTCATTTCAGTCCTGCCAATGACCTCACCCGTTCAGAAGCCTGCTATTACTGTCACGGCACCCGTTTGGAGGTGACCGGATGGGAAACCCGCGATACCGATGTGGGAGAACTCGAATTTCCCATCATCAAAGGATGGCCCAATCAGGGCGTGGGCCGGGTGAACCTGGACGGCAGCCTGGGGGCCTGCTCAGCCTGCCATACCCGGCATCATTTTTCCATCGAAATGGCTCGAAAACCTTACACCTGCAAAGAGTGCCATACGGGACCGGACGTTCCGGCCTTCAAAGTATACGCTGCCAGTAAACACGGCAATATCTTCTCTGCCATGAATAGCAGCTGGAATTTTACCCAGGTCCCCTGGACCATCGGCACGGATTTTTCCGCCCCGACCTGTGCCGTGTGTCATATCAGTTTAGTGGTTAATCCCGACGACGTGGTTATCAGCCAACGCACTCACCAGATGAACGACCGTCTGGAATGGCGGATTTTCGGGCTTATTTACGCGCATCCGCAACCCAAGGAGCCCGACACCTCCAAGATTCGAAACAAAGCCGGTCTGTCGCTGCCCACGGACTTTGACGGTGGATTTGCCAGGGACTATCTGATCAGCCCGGAGGAGCAAAAACGACGGCGGCAGAGCATGCAGAACACCTGCCTGAACTGCCACAACACTTACTGGGTCAGAAACTATTTTGAACGGCTGGACAACACCATTCGGACCTCCAATGCCACGGTCTTAACGGCTACCGGTCTGTTGAGAAGGGCCTGGAAAAACGGCTATGCGCAGGGTCCGGAGCAGAAGGGCAGCCCGTTTGACGAGTTCATCGAAAGGCGGTGGAGCGATGCCTGGCTGTTCTATGCTAACAATGTCCGGTTTGCTTCGGCTATGGCCGGGGGCGGTGACTATGGCGTCTTCGCAGACGGTCGCTACCCGCTGGTCAATACCATTCTGGACATGCAGAACTGGCTGAACACCCAGGAGATAATTTCAAACATGGGAAAAGAATGACTTTTCATTTGATTAAATAAGTAAAATATGTTGACTTGACAATGGTGTGAAAACTGCTTTAAGCCTTTTGTATAAAAAGGAGTTTTAATTATGGAAATCAGCGTGGATAAATCAACGGCAATCGGAACAAAATTCCGCCCTAAAGATTCTGAATTGGGATTCGGGAAATACACCACCGATCACATGTTCCTTATGGATTACAAGAAAGACAAGGGGTGGTACGACCCGCGCATCGTACCCTATCAACCCCTAAAGCTGGATCCGGCCGCCATGGTCTTGCATTACAATCAAGAAGTATTTGAAGGCCTTAAAGCATATCATCTGGAAGACGGCGGCATCGGCTTGTTTCGGCCGGACAAAAACGTCGACCGCATGAACGCCTCTGCCCGCAGAATGGTCATGCCCGAAATCGATCCCGGTCTGTTTGTCAAGGCCATGAAAGAACTGATATTGCTTGATCGGCAATGGTTGCCGACATCGGAAGGAACATCCCTTTATATCCGTCCCACAATGATAGCCAATGAACCGGCCCTTGGCGTACGACCTTCTGAACAATATCTGTTTTACATCATTATCGGCCCGGTGGGCGCTTATTACCCCGAAGGATTCAACCCAACCAAGATATACGTCACCGACGAATACGTTCGTGCCGCCATAGGAGGGGCCGGAGAAGCCAAAACATCCGGCAATTATGGTGCCACGCTTATAGCCTCACAACTCGCGGCCAAAAAAGGTTATACCCAGGTTCTCTGGCTGGATGCTAAAGATAAAAAACATGTCGAAGAGGTCGGTACAAGCAACATCTTTTTCAAAATTGACGATCAACTCGTCACACCACCATTGGGAGGTACAATCCTGCCCGGCATCACCAGAGATTCTGTTCTCCAAATCGCCCGGAGTTGGGGGCTCGATGTTTTGGAACGTCCGATCTCCATAGACAAAGTTGTAAAAGGATGTGAAGATGGATCTTTGAAGGAAATGTTTGCCACCGGTACGGCTGCGGTTATTTCACCGGTGGGCGAAATCTGCTACAAAGAAAAAGATTTTCAAGTCGCAGACGGGCAAACGGGGGAACTGGCAAAAAAACTGTACGATGAAATCACCGGAATCCAGTATGGGCGCAAAGAAGATCCTTTTGGCTGGCGAGTTCGCATCGTTTAAAGGATTTCACCAAATAAAATTAAAGAAACCTAAATGAATTCTTCCCGTTGAGTCACATTCTTATATTCATCATTGCCCATCCACATTTTTTTCATATCAACCTTGTATTTCATCAAATAATTACTATGGTATGAACTAAGATGGTCTGGCTATTTCATGAAAAATCGAGACAGGGGCCAGGCTTTTCCTATCAGACAAAAAGACAATTTCTATCTGATTATCAGATCTTTATAGATAGGAGGTGAGCATTATGACCAATAACAAAAGAAGAATAGCTGCAGATGTCTGCTCTTATGTCGATGATGAAAATAATAGACTACATATTGAAATTTCTATCCCGGGTGTAGATAAAAATAATATAAAACTCAGGCTGCTTGATGACAGTTTTTCTATGTCTGCTCCAAGAGATGATTTCGACTATGTGACTTCCGGCGCATTTTGCTGTCCGGTTAGAGCTGCCGACGCTGAAGCAAAATATGAGAACGGACTTCTAAAAGTTGGCATACCTTTTAGAGATGTTATGGAAAATGCAGTTGAAGTTCAAATTCACTAATCGATTTTTTTACCTATTGGGCAAAAAAAAGAAGCAGTACGTTACATAAAAGACAGGATCGCTAACGATCCTGTTTTTTTTTATTCCGGCTTTTTTCCAAAGCCTCCTCCTCCTGGTGTGAGGATGCGGAAGCGATCACCGGGCTTGCCCATGATTTCATTTTTTGATCCCATATAGAGGCGGCGCCCGTCCTTGTGGATAAAAAGATTCAGGCCCCGCTTAAGGAACCACCATCCAAATATATTTGTGATTTAGTCATTTTCAACAGGCTTGATACTATCTTCACCCATTGTTTATTTGCTGGTGCCCGGGACGAGACTTGAACTCGTACGAGGACAGGGCCTCAAGGGATTTTAAGTC
>CALANC010000439.1 GCA_937925895.1 uncultured Desulfobacterales bacterium | reverse complement strand
TTCGGAAGAAAAAAGAAACGGGGCATTTAAAGAATTTGATGCAACACAGCTGTATTGCCCGCGATGTAAACAGGCCGTTCCCGTCAGAAAACGGCTATTGCTTGTACTGACTGAAGGTGACAAATATGAATATTTGTGTGCCATATGCTTTGAGTCAGTGGGGACAAAGATTGACCGACACGTAAAACCGTTGACGGTTATTATATAAATTGTTTATTCCATAAGCAAAAAAGTTTGAATGAAGAGGAAATAGATGCTCAGGTTAATGCGGAAAAAAGCTACCAATTGGCTGATCAAGGTACTCTTAGGCGCTATTGTTATCGTGTTCATATTTTGGGGTGTCGGAAGTTTTCAGGAAAAAAGAGTCGGTAGGGTGGCACTCGTCAACGGAGATCAAATCACTTTAGATGAATATAAAAAAACGTACGACAATCTCATCGAGCAGTTGCGGCAGAGATTCGGAAACAATCTCAATGAAGATATGATAAAATTGCTTCAAGTCGATAGGCAGGCTTTAAATCAGCTTGTTAACAACCGACTTTTGGTTCAGGAGGCCGGTAAACTGAAATTCAAAGTTTCCGATGAAGAACTAACCGGTGCTATCATGAACATAAGTGCGTTTCAAAGTGCCGGCGTATTTGATGGTCGCCTGTATAAAAGTGTGTTAAGCCGCAGCAGAATTACACCTGAAGAATTCGAAGATGCTCAGAGAGAAGCGATGCTTATTGAAAAATTAAGATCATTTATTACCGAGGGCGTAAAGGTTTCAAACCAGGAAGCTGTGGACTTTTTCAATTGGGTCAATGCATCGGTGAGTATCGATTTCGTGTTGTTTGATCCACAAAGCTATAAAAA
Source organism: uncultured Desulfobacterales bacterium (assembly GCA_937925895.1). GTDB lineage: Bacteria > Desulfobacterota > Desulfobacteria > Desulfobacterales > UBA11574 > CALANC01. The sequence goes on along the minus strand of CALANC010000439.1, from coordinate 7,269 downwards.
CATAGAGCCTTCAGAGGAGGAAACAAAAGAATACTTTGAAAATCATAAAACAAGTTATAAAACAGATGCCTTAGTGAAGGTGCGTTACCTCTATTTTGACCCGGATAGATATAAGCCGGAGGTTGCTATTACCGATGAGGAGATCGAGTTCTATTTTTATGAAAATCAGGAGGAGTTCGAAAAACCGAAAACAGTTGAAGCCCGGCACATACTATTAAAGGTCGATCAGGACGCGGACGCTGGAATGGTAGAGAAGACAAAAAAACGGGCGCTTGAAATTTTGAAAAGGGCCAGAAGTGATGAAGATTTTGCTGATTTGGCCAAGAAGCACTCTGAAGGTCCAACCCGGGACGAGGGGGGGTATCTTGGTACGTTTACGAAGGAAACCATGGTAAAACCATTTGCCGACCAGGCTTTTTCCATGCAAGAAGGAGAGATCAGCGAACCTGTGAGAACCAGGTTCGGTTGGCACATCATTAAGGTTGAAAAGGTAAATGAGGCGGCTTTCTCTTCCCTTGATGAGGTCAAAAAGGATATCGTGGAAAAGTTGACCGATGAAAAAGCCAGAGGCCTTGCATACGATGCAGCAGAGGCGGTTTCCGATGTTTCTTTCCAAGGGGACGATCTATTAGATGCTGCCAAAAAGCGGAAGCTAAACGTGCTTACAACTGATTTTTTTTCACGAAAGGGACCAGAGGAAGGTGTAAGCGACCGGGAAAAATTTGCCTCAGCTGCTTTCGATCTTTCGGTTATGGAGATTGGTGACATCCAGGATTATAGGGACGGGTATTACATTCTTCAGGTTGTCGAAAAGATACCGGAAAAGATACCGGAGCTCACAGATATAAAAGAACAGGTTCGTGAAGATTTGGTGAAAGAAAGACAGGATGAAAAAGCGAAGGAGGATGCCAATTCGTTCCTTACTGAGTTGAATAAAGGGACATCCATGGAGACGGAAAGTAAAAAACTTGATTTGTCTCCAAAATCAACCGGGTTTTTTAAACGAAATGATTCGATACCGGATATCGGATTTGAATCCGAGATTGCCAAAGCTGTCTTTAAGCTTTCCGATAAGAAAAAATTGCCGGACAACCCGATAAAAGGAGGAAAGGGTTATTTTGTGGTTCAATTTAAAGAAAGGAAAGATCCGGAATTGGAGGCGTTTGAAAACCAAAAAGCGGCTACAATAGAACAGTTGCTCAATCAAAAGCAGTCCAGGGTATTTGATTCATTTGTGTCCGAGATCAAAAGTAGAAGTGAAATTACCATTAGGCAGGAACTGTTCACCGATTCTTAAAATCTAGGGAGCGGCTATTCTCCGATTATCTTAACCAGTACCCGCTTCCGCCGTCTGCCGTCAAACTCGCCGTAGAATATCTGCTCCCAGGTTCCAAAATCGAGCCTGCCGTCGGTGATCGCCACAACCACTTCCCGTCCCATGATTTGTCTTTTCATATGGGCATCGGCATTGTCTTCTCCCACATTGTGCCGGTATTGTGAAACCGGTTCGTGGGGAGCCAGTTTTTCAAGCCAGATGTCGTAATCATGGTGCAGGCCCGATTCATCGTCATTGATAAAGACAGATGCGGTTATGTGCATGGCGTTAACGAGAACTAAACCCTCTTTTATCCCGCTTTCTCTGAGACATTTATCGACCTGTGGAGTAATATTGATTAAGCCCCTGCGATTCGGTACCTCAAACCACAATTCTTTTCGATAACTTTTCATTTGATTGTCCTCCTTGAAATGAATTTGCTCATACTATTTGCTGATTGAATAATATTCTATTGTTGATTTATTTTCAAACATTATATCTAATTGAAGGCTCGGGGAGTTTTTTCGAAATTATGGACAACAACGGAAATGAGCATATGCAACAGAGAAGGCCGGGTCAGGGGTCCGGAAAGAAGAAAAGAACTTATGTAACGGCACTTGTAGCCAACCGGGCCGGTGAAATATTTGACCTCAAAGGATATGCAGCCGTTGGTATGGCAGGGCCGACCTTGGCTCCTCTGACGGTGGAAGAAACACCTCCGATGCCTTATGGCAGCGAGCTCATGTTTATGCCGGACAGAAAACCGATTCTGTATAATATGGATAAAAGCCGGCTGGAAACCCTGATGGAAAATCCATACGCACCGGGTGAATCCATATTCCCGGTTGCAGCCTTCAATTCACCAGGCCATCTGGTTACCTATGTGAGTGCGTACAAAGAAAATGAAAACGCCGGCTTTCTGCCTCTTTTTTCCTATGGTGCGGTTGGATGGTATAAAGGGAAGTTTAGAACCGCAGTAATACGTGTGGATAAAGAAAGACGGCAGGATTTGAGACTGATGAAACACGAAGAGGTGGTCGAAGGGATTCAAAAGATGAGACAGATCCTGCCTGACAACAGGCTGAGAGAGCATTTGGAGAAATGCGCCCTTGAATACGGTTGTCCTGCGGGAAAGAATTTCTTTTTAGGAAGATACGAGGCCCCGCTGCCTACGTCACCGCATTGTAATGCACGTTGTTTGGGCTGCCTGTCTCTGCAGGAGAATGATCAGATCTCCCCAAGTCAAGAAAGGATTGCCTTTCAGCCGTCGCCAAAAGAGGTGGCCGAAGTTGCGGTTGAACACATAATAAGAGTAAATCGAAGCATTGTCAGCTTTGGCCAGGGATGTGAGGGGGATCCCTTGCTGGTTGCAGACGTTGTCATGCCGGCCATCGTTAAAATACGTTCGAACACGACCCGGGGCACCATCAACATGAATACCAATGGAAGCCGGCCCGATGTAATCGACAAACTATTTGATTCCGGTCTGGACAGCATTCGTATCAGCCTCAACAGTTTCAGGCAAGCGCACTACCGAGCCTATTTTCGCCCCCAAGGATTCGGTCTTTCCGAGGTAAAGAAAAGCATAGAAGTTGCCCTAGAAAAAGGAAAATTTGTCTCCATAAACTACCTTAATTGCCCTGGTTTTACCGACACCCCTGAAGAGGTAGAGGCGCTGACGAACTTTTTAAAAGCATATCCGATTCAGATGATCCAATGGCGAAATTTGAACTTTGACCCGGGCAAGTACTTGAAGATTATGTACGATGTCGGGGAACATGGAACTCCCACAGGAATTAAAAGTCTTCTTGACCGGATTCGTTATTCTTTCCCGGATTTGAAATTCGGATATTTCAATCCCCCCAAAGAAAGTTTCCTGTAATGAAATGGATGGAAATCAAAGTTGTCTTTGATTGTGAGAATACACAACAAGCTGCAGATCTTATCGCAAATGCCTTCCATGAGCTAGAGGTTAACGGCGTGGTTATAGAGGATCCGGGCATGGAACCCCCGCCGGAGGGCTGGGGGAAAAATGCAATAAAGGTCGAACATTATGGGGTGACCGGCTATTTTCCTGTAGATGGGGCGTTAGAACAAAAATGCAAGGAAATTGAAAAAAAACTGGCAAAGCTCAAAAAGAAGAACGACATCCACTACAAGATTATATACACTGATCTGGATCACTCCGACTGGGCTGAATCATGGAAAGCCTTTTATCTGCCCGAGAAAATCGGTGAAAATATCGTGGTAAAACCGGCATGGTGCCAACATTTTGCAGATCAGGATGAGATCGTCATTGAAATCGATCCGGGGATGGCTTTTGGGACCGGCACCCACCCGACGACTTTTATGTGCATCCAGATGGTTGAGAAATACCTGCAAAGGGGCGATTTGTTTTTGGACGTGGGAACCGGTTCCGGTATTCTCATGATCACTGCTGCGAAGCTTGGCGCCGGAATGGTGTGGGGGACCGACAATGATGCAACAGCTGTAAATATTGCCAGGAAAAATTTGTTAGGCAACGAGATCGAAAAAACAGCGTTTCATTTGATAGTCGGCGATCTTATCGACAATGTGACGGAAATATTTGATCTTGTTGCTGCCAATTTGACCTCCAGGTCTATAATAACTCTGTTAAATAACATCAGAGGCGTTCTTGCTGCAAGCGGCGTGTTCCTCTGTTCCGGTATTCCCTCAGAGGACAAACATATGGTTGAGGATGAGATCGATCATGCGGGATTTGAAATCATCGAGACGCTCGATAAAGAGGGTTGGATTTTGATTGCTTGCAAGATAAAGGGTGCCTTTTAGTAATGATTTTCTGCGAGCAAATGCAAATTGCCGATGTGGACATTTCGTAAACCGGCGTCTTCAGCGGCCGTGCGACAGCGAAGTGCATGGGCTCGTGATGTGGTCGGAAGATCGTTCAGGTAAAATTGAGGGTAAAAGGCCAGCAGGCTGTAGGGGATTTCCGGGTTCAGATCGGATATAAACCGAGCGATGGAGGACACTTCAGACTCATCCACGTATCCGGGTACAAGAAGTGTACTGGCGATAAGGAAGGGCGGTTGCGGCCTTTTTTTTGTCCATTCGGCTAATTTTCGAAAATTTTCAAGTGTTCGGGAGTTGGTTACACCGCAAAGGGTATAGTGAATATCCTCCTCCCATGCCTTTAGATCGAACTTGATACACCCGCCGGACGTCAAAGACAAATCAGCCATCATTGTCAAAAACGGCTCCTTCATGGCCCCATTCGTTTCCCAACATATGCGCATGATGCGGTCATCGGCGTCTCGGACTGCTATTCTTGACGTTTTTATGGCATGAAGGATCTGTGGCGTCGCATCGCCGCCGAAATAACAGATGCAGTTGGTTGTTTTGTCCGCGGCGTTAGCCAGCTTTTTGGCGGAAAGTTTTTGGGAAGAAAATGTCCGAGTTTTAAAGTGGTAGTTTTGGCAATACAGACAATTAAAAGAACAGGCATGGTAAAATACAGCCAGGTTTTTGTAGCCTTTCTCAGGGCCTTCAGACACCGCATATTCGGGGTACCCGCAACCGGTGCCCCCCGGACAGACAAAATCACTGACACAGTTTGTCGGCAAGGGATCGTGATAGTAATACAGGTTTCCCTCGTGAGGTCTTCCGCCACGAATCTTTCCGTTTTGCACGTACCGTAGCCCGCAAAAACCGGTTTCCCGTTCGGGAATTCGGCATTCGTGTAGACACAACCCGCAAGCAATGCCGTCCGCTGCCTGGGGAGGATCTTCCGGAAGCTTGAAGGCTCTACGGCTGTGGTCATGAACCTTTTTAATTTGCGGCCAGAGGATATCAAAATGGGTTTTGATACAGTCTCCGCAGAACCCGATGGTATGTGAGATAGTTACGGACCTATTATTACAATGGTTGCATGTTCCCATAAACCGGAATTATAATTGATATTTTCTTGGTTTTCAATTAACTTATTCGAATAATGAAATTGCGTCTTGTTTTACCGGTATTATTTTTTTTTGTCTTTATTGCCAACCCCGAAAGTACACTTGCGGAGAATGAACCGATGATTGATTTGGAAAAGACCATTGAGCGATTGGAAAACCACCTCAGGTCACTCACGGTGACCATAGGTGAAAGGAGTGTCTTGTACCCTAATAATCTCAAAAAGTCGGCGGAATACATCCAATCGTTCTATGAGGGTATCGGCGTGCCGGTTCATTGTGAAGCCTATCCGTATCGGAACTTTACGGTAGAAAATGTGGTGGCGGAAATTTCTTTTGGAGATAGTCCCTCAAAACACTTTGTTTTGGGAGCGCATTATGATTCCGTGGCCGGAACAGTTGGTGCCGACGATAACGCCAGTGCCATCGCCGTTCAACTCGAGACCGCCCGGAATTTAATAAATTTGAAAAACCATCAAGAACTGGACCTGTTGGTTAAATTCGTTTCCTTTCCTTTGGAAGAACCACCGACGTTTGGCACCCGTCATATGGGGAGCAGGGTTTACGCTCAGAAAGCCTGGAAAGAGAAAGAGAAGATTGACGGTATGATTTGCCTAGAAATGGTGGGCTACGCCTGTCATGATCCGGGCTGTCAGAATTATCCCTTTCCTTTGATGTTCTTCGGCTATCCCAAACAAGGGAACTTTATCGGCATTGTGGGGAATTTGAGCTCACAAAGTTTGACCAATTCATTGGCCAAGACATTCTTAAAAAACCCTGAGCTTCCGGTTGTAAAACTAACTGTGCCGTTGGGCGGGTGGATTCTTCCTTCCGTAAGACTCAGCGACCATTCGTCTTTCTGGGATCGCGGATTTAAGGCCGTTATGGTCACAGACACGGCTTTTTTTCGTAACCCCCATTATCACTTGGCATCGGACACCATGGACAAGTTGGATTATCCCTTTATGGCCGAGCTGGTGGAGAGTTTGTTGTTGTTTTTTCAGTCACACGGTACCTGAGAGACCTTTGAAAAACGTCCCCTTTTGTCCAATTTCTGTGTCAGGCTCAAATTTTAATCCGCGAAATACTTAATGTATGCCTGTGGTTAAAATTCTCGCCTTCCTTGACCTTGAACAAAATTGAACGTTTTTCAAAGGTCTCAATGAATAATAAAAATTGCTAAAATGCGCTCTTATCCACATTAGACAGCAAATATTCTTGATCTTCTTCGGTGCGGGCAAAGACACCCACATTTCCTAATCGTACATTCTTTAATCCCACGACCTTTATCCTGTTATATACGTCGATCATTTTCTCTACTGAGGGGCGATTGAAATGCTTCATGCGATATTCAGGGAAAAAGGCCAAAACGGTAAAAGGTATTGAGGGATCCGTTTCTTTAATTATCCGGGCGATATTTTCGAGTTCCTCTGCTTCAATCAAATTGGGAATATAGAGGGACAAGATTTCCAGGACAAAATCTCGTTCGATGATTTCTCCAGGAAGCTTCAATATCGCTTCATTGGAACATCCGGTAAGCCATTTGTGCTTATCGGGACTATAGGCTTTGATGTCGAGCCAAAAGGCATCCACGCCGCAATCCCGCAGATAGTCCAGGTTTTGGGGAGTTAGTCCATAGCCGTTGGTTTCGATCAACACCCAAAGTTTGGTGTGCCGATGGATGAGTCGGGCACATTCTCCATAGAATTCAGGACAGCAGGTTAAATCCCCGCCGGTGAAAGCCACGATATTACGAATCGGTCCGAATCCTTGCGGACCCAACACAACAGAATCCGGACCCAGGACACCCGGACACATAAGTGACGGTTTTCTGTAAAGCACGCAACTACCGCAACACCGACAGGAATCATGGGCATGCCAGGCGGTTGCTTTATCTCTTGGTTCGATTAAATTGACGGTTTTTTCATAACCAACAGCCTCATCGAGTATTTCCTCAGGCGAATACCAGGAGCCGTTTTTCTTTTTGCTGAAATACCATGAATGACATTTCCGGCAGGAAAA
>CALANC010000438.1 GCA_937925895.1 uncultured Desulfobacterales bacterium | reverse complement strand
CTGAATACACAATATATAGTATATATTTGTTGACAACATGCTATATCTTGTTATATACATGCTAAAATTGCCGGTCTGTGGTAAACAATTATCACGATTTATTTTTATAGTTAAAAACTGGTGAAGGCTGGCAAAATGGATGCTATAAGCTACAATTTCCTTTCTAAGAAGCAAAACTCAAAATAAAAAGCACATCGCACAATCTGCAAGCAATGCCAACATCGTAAATCCTGTTCAGCGTGCTTAAATTATCGTCAATCAGAATTATACCTAAAAAGTTAAAGGAAGAGCTATGGAAAATGACATGATAGTTGAAGCAGAAGAAGAGTTTTACAATGATCTTCGAGATGAACAGTGCATCTTGTGTGGAGAGCCATATTCGTATGTTTTGGGCAGCTATAAGCCAGAACAACTGAAACATTCTATAAACAAAGAATACAAAGCGCCTGTTCTTTACTATACGCTGTGCGAGCAATGTTTTAACAATGGTCGCATACCAACTGCCCGTATTGAAGGCGCTTATAAAAACAAATTTGGCAAGATGGCCGCCTGAAATTTAATTTGTACACTTTTTGAGCACTCTCCGTAAGTCCTGTAAAATCCTCACATCCTATTCATTGAAAAAATCTTGAAGGCTTCTGATACGATTCAGAAGACTTGACCGGAGACCGGGTGAATTTGTCCTGTTATTCCTTTGGCCCCCTCAGTAGCGCCTTTCCGATAATATGTTCATTTTGCAGAATCTTTAAATATGCTTTTGATTGACATATCAAATGCTCTGTTATATTGCCATTGATAAGGATTCTCTTTTTAAGTTCTATTCTCTATAATGAACCTACACCATCCCTCGTAAATAGATTTCGTTTTTGGTTGATCTTGTTCCCGAATCGCTCCGCATCGCCTATTTTTTTCCGTTCAAGTGGGTACCGAAGTCCAGTTTCTGATTGAAAAGGGATTCTTTAAACAGGATGAATTTGTTATCAACTTGAAACAGGTTCAGACAGAATATCAGGGTTAGGAACAATGATTAAAAAGATCATATCAGGAGGCTTGCCCGGAGTTGAGTTAGCTGCTCTGGATGCTGCAATCAAACTTGACATTCCACATGAAGGATGGACTTACAAAAGCCGAAAGACAGAAAACGGTGAATTACCAGAGCAGTACAATGTTAAGGAGATTGTCAATCCAAGCTATTTTGAAAGGCTGAAAAAGAACATTATCGGCTCTCATGGTACTGTGATCTTGACCTATGGTCAGCTTATTAGAGGTTCTAATGCAACCAAGGATTTGGCTAACAAGCATACGAAACCCTGCTTGCTTTTGGAACTAAACGAATGCACACGAAACCATGCAATTTCTTCTATTCGTAAATGGATGGACAACCATGAGATAGAAGAAATCTTTTTTACTGGATCGAAACCGATTGCTGCGCCTAACGTCCATGAGGAGGTCATTCAAATTATCGAAGGTATATGTCAAGTTGAGCGTGAGTATGAGAAATCTATCGGCGTTCAGGAAGAGGATGACCCTGCAGAGTTTTAAATGCATATTTAACGGTCAATCAAAGTATTAACTCGCCTTTCGATTCTGTCTAATCAAATAAAGGTCAGGACAACAAAACCATTAGCCTAACCATTAATCTTATCCCTCAACTTCCCAGAACACCTGAATTTTAGCGATTTTTTTGGGGCCAGTATCATAGCCTCTCCAACAGAAGGATTCCTGCCCATACGTTCCTTCTTTCTTTTAACACAAAACCTGCCAAATCCACTAATCATGATATCCTCACCAGATTCAAGGGTGCTTTTGATGATTTCCAAAAGTGTTTCGACCACCTCGAAAGATCGTTTAATTGTATAACCGTTTTGTTCCGCAACAGCCTCAACGATGTCGGCTTTTGTTAGGGACATGATTAGTGCTCCTTCGATGGTGTGCAAAAGTTAACCGGTTGTAATACTTACTTATATTGAAATCATATCAAATATCTACAAGAAAATAAAGTGGTTACAAAGGATTCATCAGTGCTTAGTACCATAAAGTGTTGAATAAACTGAGAATAGTTACTAATAAGCTATCAATACTCTTGATTTTTAGGCTGCCATATGTAATGTTTTCCCGTTGTTTTAATTATAGGCGCTCTCAGACGGTCACTTCACGCATTCCAAATAAAAGACGATTTCATCAAAAGAATATTCTGATTGAGGGTCGTCTATCGCCTGTGAATTATCTTTGTGGCGCATGATGATTGTTACGCCATGTTCCAGCCCGGCGAATCGACTAACATCTTCATCGGTTAGCTGAATCTCTGCCACCTTAGGATAACCTTGCTTACCACGATCACTGACGAAAACGACGTCGCCTGCCATAAGTTTATCATAAGCCCAATGTTTAATGCCTTCCCCCTTTAACTTTTCAATCCACCCCGCTGGCATGTGGCACCTCCCATGTTAATAATTGACTATATTCCACTCTCTAAGATCGACCAAAGAACTTTTGAATGACAATCTCCCACAGAGAGACAATTTTAACTTTCAGCCACGAACCCAATTGAATCAGCTTTTCCATAGCCGGTGAGGCTAATTCTTTTATCTGTTCTTTTGGTAGAGCACCAAAAAGCCACAGTGCATAGAATGACAAACATATTATCATTAAAACTGCCATCACTTTACCAAATCGAGTCATATTCAATCCCCCCAATCAAGATCTTTAAATATTCAGTCTCTCAGGTGGTCAGATAAAAAAATGCGACTTGGAAGGTCGAAGGTACCTAACCCTACCTTTCCGAGCGTTGTCGCTATCGGCTTCCAAATCGCAAACAATTTTGTGTCAATAAAAATAGCCATTGACGGGTGGCCTCCCGACTTAGGTTTTTCGACACCACGAAAATAACATCGATAGGTTTTCATTATCAATGTTTTGTTTAAAAATTTTAATGTAAGTGGTTATCATTACTGTTAATCTTTTTTTTCTTTCTTGCTTTTTCTTTTCTCTTCTTATAGAATTCTATTCACATGAGATTTGATGGGGAACAATAAATAAGAGAGGAGAATTAGAATTTAAATAACAAGATAAAAGCATCTGTTGGGGATACAGTATGCAATGTGTCTTAAATAATAAGCCAAGTTGCCTTTAATAGGTGACTTGGCTTTTTTTATTGGAGGAAGGGAGTTGAGATGAAAGTAAAATTAATGTTTTCGATAATTTTCATTATTTTTTTATCAGTTGTAGGTTGAGTGTAAGCAGCTGCTGAACTTTTTGGGATAACTTGGAGCAGTATTGTTGGGTAAGGGCCATAAATTCTATCAAATCAATCTCTGATTCACGTTTTTGATCTCGCCCCTCAGTAAAGCGAACTTTCTCGGATTTTGAGTCCAACCATATAGTTTCATGGGCAATGGCATTTCTAATCTGCGGGTTCCGTGGGAAACCGGGAAGACCCAAAAAGCAAAAGAGGGAATGATGGACCGAGAGAAAATAGCTAAAGAGATCCTCAAGATACAGGATGCTATCAAAAGTATGGAACAAGAAGACGAAATGATTAAACAGCTTGAGACAACCGATCCCGATAAAGCGCGAAAAATGATGACTGACCAATGCAACAAATTGATAGAACACTATAAAAAACACAAGGTACTACTTGAAAAGTATAAGAAAGCGAAAAACGATTAAACGGAGGGAGGGGGGATATGACTGCTAACTTTCAAATTTTCGTATTCATAGTGATCCTTTTAGTCTTATGCGGTACAGCGTTTTTTATTTATAAGGCTATCGGATCAAAAAGGATAGCGGGTAAGATTTTCTTGGCAGTTAGCTCGATAGTTATTTTGCACCTGCTATTGCTTTTTCTATTAGTCTTTTATCCGACTCTGCTTCCATCTTTTCTTACAAAATATGCCGCAAAATGTTCCGAATGGATTTTTAAATTGACATTAGGGTAAAATAAAAAGGGGTGAGCCATGGAGGAAATTACGAAAACATTCAAAGCCTTTAGCGAAGATGGACAAGAGTTTATAATTCATGAATATACTAATTTTATTAAATCCGGAACTTTCGAGAATCCTAACAGAGTTACACCGGGGATGAAAGAGCTACGCACCTCAAACGGAGATAAAGTTAACCGACTGGATAAAGGTAAATATGAGATTGTCTCAACTGCTTTGGTTGTAACTTCTGATTCACCAGACACAATCTAAACCTAATAAGCCTAAAAATCATAGTGGGGGTAGTGGTGGGGAAAGCAAATTTGAATGTCAAGAAATGAAAAGAGGCCACCGGCTGCAAAATAAATTCAACACTTTAACCCTTTTATATTTTATCCTCTATCCTCAACAGCCGGTGACCCACAGGACATATGGCAGAGTTTATTAGGTATGTCAAACAGTCTTTGATTATCAGTTATGAGATAGGTACCCGGAAAACCCAGATTACGTATACCCGGTATACCCTGATTAATTTCCACATCCCATTCATCGAAACTTGTGAACCTTTTCAGACCCATTTTCTGATACGTGTGAAGACTTCTGATATTGTTCCAAGTTTAAGAAAAATGACATTATCCTTCTTAAATTAAGAATGGTTATCAATGCCATTCTAAATACTTCCACCTTGACAATTAACACGAAACACTTTTAAACTTAAATATCATAATCTAACTAACAAAGGGGGGAAGGGCATGATACGGAAATTAAGAGTAAAAAGTTTCCGATCAATTAACGACTCAAAAGATGTAAAACTTTCCAACCTAAATGTATTCGTGGGGCCAAATAACTCAGGCAAATCTTCTTTCCTCTACGCCCTTCTTATTTTAAAACAGACCCTCCAAGATAAGGATACAAGAGCAACCCTAATTACAACTGGGCCCCATGTTGATTTAGGAAGCTATTTTGATATTATC
>CALANC010000437.1 GCA_937925895.1 uncultured Desulfobacterales bacterium | reverse complement strand
TGTATCAGAGAAAATAATCTGTTGGGTTCTAATCCGGTTGTTAGTTAAACACGCTCAATTACTTGGAAGCTAAAATGTGATTACATTTAGGATAGTAAATTTTCGCTTAAAAAAGCCAACCATCATTTCTTTTGGTTGGCTTTTATTTTTCGAGTTGGTGCGATTGGTATGCGACGCTTCCTCATTCTGTGCATAGAATGATAACGTTTGCGGCAAATCAAAAGCTGCGGCACCGCTACCATTGACTTTGGTAGTTATGGTTATATTTTGAATATGATTTAAATGCTGATATGGTAAAAAAACCCAAGCAACAAATTTAATTTTGGGGAGGAAAATACAATGACTATAAAAGCTTATGCAGCACTAAACGCTGGAGAAAAACTCCAACCTTTTGAGTACGATCCTGGAGAGCTTGCTGTGGATCAGGTTGAAATTGATATTACCTCATGCGGTATTTGTCATAGCGACTTAAGCATGTTAAACAACGATTGGGAGATGACTGAATATCCCCTCGTGCCTGGTCATGAGATCGTGGGAAAAATTGGTGTGGTAGGTGAGCGGGTCTCCCATCTAAAACCGGGACAGACCGTCGGCCTCGGTTGGTTCTCCAAATCTTGTATGACCTGCGGTGAATGTATGTCCGGGAATCACAACCTCTGTTCAACCGCTGAGGGTGTAATTGTAGGCCGCCATGGCGGCTTTGCCAACAAGGTGCGAGCGAATGAAGCCTGGGTTATTCCCTTGCCGGAGAGTATCAACGTTGCTTCAGCCGGACCCCTTTTCTGCGGCGGCATCACGGTTTTTAATCCCATAATCCAAAATAATATCCAGCCGACCGACCGTGTTGGTGTTGTCGGTATAGGTGGTTTAGGGCATATGGCCCTCCGTTTTCTTAAGGCTTGGGGCTGTGAGGTCACAGCATTTTCGACCAGTCCTGCCAAAGAGTCTGAAGCCCGGGAACTCGGGGCCCATCATTTCGTCAACTCGCACGACTCCGATGCACTCGCCAAGCTCGCCAACTCCTTTGATATGATTTTAGTTGCGGTTAATGTCGAGCTTAACTGGGACGACTACATCAACGCGCTCCGTCAAAAAGGTAAACTTCATATCGTCGGGGCGGCACCCTCCGTCTCTGCCACGGTATTCCCACTTATTGTTGGACAGCGATCAATTAGCGGATCTCCCCTCGGCAGTCCGGCAACGATGGCAACCATGCTTGATTTCGCTGCCCGACACGGTATCGAACCTGTGACCGAGACATTTCCGATGTCCAAGGTCAACGATGCTATGGAGAAACTTCGCACAGGCAAACCTCGATTTCGACTGGTACTCGAAAACGACCTGGATTGATTCGAGTTAAATCGTCCCGCCACGACGGGACTGTGGGGAGGTCCAATACAGGTTGAAGATGAAACCAAAAAGGGTAAATTCTTCAGCGGTTTTTTCCTTGAGGACACGTACTGTTTTTGGGGGAATATTTTTTTTTCTGGCATTGCTTTTGATCGCCGGCGCCTGGACAATTCCCTTTGTTTTTGAATCTCCGTCCATACTTTACAAATTCGGCATTGATAAAGTCTTTCTTCGTACAGGAAAAGTTTTTGGCGTCACCACCGCGACACTGGTGTTTTTTCAAATTTTACTGGTTTCGCGTTTAAAAGTATTGGATCGAATTTTTTCAATAAACCGGATCTATACCTTTCACCGGATAAACGGCATTACCATCGCCATCCTGGCCCTGGTACATCCTATTTTAATTCTAGCTGCGGAAAATTTCACCCTCTTTCCATTTCAAGTTAGATATTGGCCTGAATTTTTGGGAGTCGGCGTACTGGTCTTTATCGTGGTACTTGTGACCACCGCTAACTGGCGTTTGATTTTTGGGTTTGCTTATGACAAATGGCTGCGATTTCACCGTTTGGGTACCTTACTGGCCATTGTGTTAATGCTCGTCCATATCCTTTTCGTCAGTGAGACATTTAAATCCGGCCTTCCCCGTGTGCTCGTCTATCTGGCCGCCGGCATAAATTTCCTGTTGATATTGCGGCTTTGGTACCGGAGATTTTTCCCCGGCAATCCCGGCAAAAGAACGTTTGTTGTTTCCAAGGTTGAACCGGTCGGAAGAGATGCTTTTGCAGTGGATGTCAGGCCCGATGACGGGGAAGTTTTTTCCTATATTCCAGGTCAATTTGCCTTTATCACCCCGAAATCTACAGATTTGCCCGGAGAAGAACATCCCTTTACAATATCCTCCCCACCGTCCCGGTCTGACGCTTTACAATTTGTTATTCGTTCGCAAGGTGACTGGACAAGTAAAATTAATCGTCTCAAAGGCGGAGAACCGGTCTTCATCGATGGACCATATGGTCTTTTCAGCCATATGGTAACACCGGGAAATGGCCCGATCATCATGATTGCAGGAGGAATCGGCATCACCCCCATGTTGAGCATGCTCCGGTATATGTCGGATCTGGATGATCAGAGACGGATTCTGCTCATCTGGAGCAATAGAACCAGAGAATATATTGTGTTCCCCGAAGAGTTTGAGAACTTCAAGCGTGATTTGCAACATCTTAAGATTATTCATGTTTTCACCCGTAATCCGAGAGATGGTGGCGAGAAAGGCAGACTGAATAAGACAAAACTCGAGAGGTTGCTTGAAAGATACAGCAGAAAATCTGAGGTATTTATTTGCGGTCCTTTTGAGATGATGAAAGAAATAAACCGGGCGATAAAAAAAATAGGTTTTTCTTCCTCCAGGGTTTACAAAGAAGAATTTAAGCTATAATTTTCCAGGAAGATATTAATATCACCCAATCAAAAAAGGAGTCATATCATGAAAAGAATTTTACTTATTGTTCTTTCTCTGATTATATTTGGACATACGCATGCGACGGCATACGAGTGGAAAGTAGACCCGGTTCATAGCGGTATCCTGTTTGAAGTAAAACATATGTACTCTACCGTCAGGGGTCAATTTTCTGATTTTACCGGGGATGTGTTCTTTCATCCCGACAATCTTGAAAAAAGCAAATTTGATTTTGTCGTCAATGTAGACAGTATCAATACCAATAATGGAAAAAGGGACAATCATCTTCGATCTGGCGATTTTTTTGCCACAAGCAAATATCCTGTGATGACGTTTAAGACCTCCCGTGTCTCTCATAAAGGTGGAAATAAATATATTCTTGAGGGCAAAATAACGATTAAAGACGTCACCAAAGACATGGTGTTGGAATTTATTTTTTTGGGGCAAAAAGGAAATCCCTTTAATAAAAAGGAGATGGTAGCCGGCTTTGATTCTCGCTTCGAAATTAACAGACTTGAATATCATGTGGGGGCCGGCAAATTTTATGAAATGGGGGTGGTCGGAAAAGATGTTTCTGTTTTGATTACCCTGGAAATGATCAGAGATAAATAGACTCATATCACTCATACACGTTATCCCGATGAGTGACCCCGCCCAAGCGGGTGGGGTCTTTTTTCACCAAAATACCGGGTTTTGAAAAGGGGGTCAACTTGGCAAATCAGGTGCAAATGAAAAGAGGTTCTTCCGAGAATGCCACAGGGCATTCCAAAAATAAAAACAACATCATCATTGAGAATCCCCAAGCCTTTTTAGAAATCATCACAAACAATAGAGACATGCTCTCAATCTTTAAGTATGCTGAGTCTTTAGCCCATTCATCTCAATCGGTGTTGATTACAGGAGAAACCGGTGTGGGGAAAGAGCTGCTTGCAAGGTCTATTTATACGCTGAGTAAACTCAAGGGGCGTTTTGTAGCTGTGAACGTTGCCGGGCTTGACGACAACGTTTTTTCAGATACGCTCTTCGGACACGTCAAAGGCGCTTTCACGGGTGCGGATCGACCTCGCAAGGGCTTAATCGAACATGCCGCGGACGGGATGCTTTTGCTTGATGAGATTGGCGGACTGAGCTCCGCGTCGCAGGTAAAATTGTTGCGACTCCTTCAAGAAGGTGAGTACTTACCCCTGGGTCAGGATGAGATAAAAAAAACCAATGCCCGAATTGTAACATCTACCAATGAGAATCTTTGGGCACTCATGAGACTCGAAAAATTTCGCAAAGATCTAAATTTCAGACTCAGAACCCATCATATACATTTGCCGCCTCTACGTGATCGCATTGACGACATTCCGTTATTGGTTGATCATTTTTTAGAAAAGTCAGCACTTACGCTCAAGAAGAAAAAGCCAACCCCGCCAAAGGAATTATTTTCCAGATTAGAAACATATGCTTTTCCCGGAAACGTAAGGGAGCTG
>CALANC010000436.1 GCA_937925895.1 uncultured Desulfobacterales bacterium | reverse complement strand
AATTCTCTACCAGGGGTGAGTCGGCTGACCATGTGATTAAAGGAATGGTCGCCAGCGAAAGAGAAAGGGCACTGGTTGTAAGTTCAGATCTGGAACTTATCGAATTTGCTGCTATTAAAGGGGCAGCCAGCATAAGCTCTTCAGGGTTTGAAAAAAAGATTGCCTTGGCCGCCTATATGGATGTCAAGGGTATCGACGATGATGAAAAAGAAGGTTGGGTTCCTTCGACAAAAAAGAAAGGTCCAAAGAGACGACTTTCTAAAAGAAAACGACGCAACAGGATAAAGATAAGCAAACTCTAATCTGAGGTTAACCGGTTGTGCTCGTTGACCGGTTGGGCGGTTGAAAACACAGATAAAAAGGGCTGCAGCGAACGAGGGGAATCCACTCATTTCGGGTGGTTCCTGTTTTTATTATGGGTATGTACGAAACAAACGAAAACTCGGAGATTAAGCGCATATGCGTCATCGACGGCCAGGGTGGCGGCATAGGAAGTGCAATAATAAAAAAATTAAGAGAACTGGTTGGAGAGCGCATTGAAATTGTGGCACTGGGCACCAATGCAATTGCGACGTCTCAGATGTTAAAGGCCAAAGCCAATCGTGGTGCGTCAGGAGAAAATGCAATTGTGCGAACCACGGGGATGGTTGATGTTATTATTGGAACGATCAGCATTGTCATGGCCCATTCAATGATGGGGGAAGTGACACCGAGGATGGCTGAAGCAGTGGTCAGCAGCCCGGCAAAAAAAAATCTTTTGCCGATTTCTCAGGAAAATGTCGACATCGTGGGAATTTCTTCCACCCCCTTGCCACATCTCATCGAGGCCCTTATACAGGAAAATTTAAGAACCTTTTACAATGAACTTTAAGAGGAACATAATATGTGTGAGGCAAATGCTTATCTGATTAAAGGAAAAGAGCACGAACTGGTCATGGAAGCAGTTGATACGGTCGAACCGGAGGATGGCGGTGTAAGATTGATCAGTATTTTCGGGGATCAGAAATTTATAAAAGCAGGTATACATTCATTGGCACTTGTGGACCACAAAATATTACTGAAAGAGTAGCGAATGAAAAATTCGAAAGCCAGCATGGTGTAGGTGAAAATATTATTAGCCAAGACTGCAGGGTTCTGCATGGGTGTTCGCAGGGCCGTTGAAATGGTTCTGGACGCCCCGCATAAACACAAGAATCCAATTTATACATTTGGACCCCTTATACACAATCCACAGGTTTTGAACCTTTTGGAAGAAAAAGGAATTTCTGTAATCACCGAGGTTCCGGAGAAAGGATCCGGTACCGTTCTGATCAGGGCACACGGCGTTCCTCCCCAGAGCAAAAAAGACCTAAAACAGGCGGGTTTCAGGATAATTGATGCGACCTGCCCGCATGTAATAAAAGTCCAAACCATCATCCGCAAATACGCCAAGCAAGGACATGCATCCATCATTATATGAGACAAAGATCACCCTGAGGTTATCGGATTGCTTGGTTATGCGAAGGGAAAGGGATATGTTATTGATAACCTTGAAGATCTCAATTCCCTCCCATCTTTTGATAATGCGGTTATTGTTGCGCAGACAACTCAAAACAAGCTTTTTTTTGAACAAGTAAAAGACTGGGCTGAGAGACAGTATCCTCACTACAAACAATTTCATACCATCTGTGATGCGACCACGAGAAGACAGGCTGAAGTTCAACGTCTGGCAAATGATGTCGACACCATGATCGTGGTCGGTGGACGTGACAGTGGAAACACCCAACGGCTTGCCCAGATTGCAAAACAGGCGGGGGTACAAACATTTCATGTTGAAGATGAATCGGGACTTGACTTTGATAAACTTACTTCGACTCATAACATCGGGATTACTGCAGGCGCTTCCACTCCGAATTGGATAATAAAGAGAATTTATAGAGCTCTTGAAATTTTTCCTTTTAAAAAACGGCAGCGCTGGTATAATCTGCTTTTTACCCTTCAGCGGCCACTCCTTCTCACCAATATCTACGTATCAATCGGAGCCGGAAGTCTATGCTACGCGTGCACCAGGCTTCAGGGAATATCCGATAACTTTCCCAACGTTCTCATATCGATACTTTATGTCCAATCTATGCATATCCTAAACAACTTAATAGGAACAAAGGCTGACCGGTATAATGATCCTGACAGGGCTTCTTTTTATGACAAAAATAAGATATTGCTCAGTCTCTTGGCGTTTATCGCCGGCGGTGTCGGGTTGATGACCGCTTATACCATCGGGTTGATTCCTTTTATCGTTCTTTTGATCATGAGCGTTTTGGGTCTTTCATACGACTTTAAGATTATTCCAAAACAATTTTTCAGCGGCAGGTATAGAAAAATAAGAGATATACCGGGTTCCAAGACTATTTTGATTGCAATGGCATGGGGAATCGTAACTTCGGTATTGCCGTTTATGTTTGCAGCTGAGAGTGTGTTCACTAGCACAATTTGGGTGTTTTTATGGTCCACAAGCCTGGTCTTTGCAAGGACTGCATTTTTCGACATTCTTGATATGCAGGGTGACAGAATTGTAGGCAAGGAGACAATTCCCATTCTTTTGGGAGAAAAAAAGGCGATTCGTCTTTTAAAAGCGATACTGTTGGCAAATTTTGCTATTTTAATTATATCCGCTCTATTTTCGTTTCTCACCAGCCTTGGTTTTTTTCTCGCGATTTGTCCGGTCTTCGTATTTATCGTAATTTCGGCGCATGACCGTGGCTATATGCTACCCGGAACCAGATTGGAGTTTCTGGTTGAAACCAATTTCGTTTTGGCTGGTTTCGCAACGCTTATCTGGTCTCTGTTTTAGCCCGCATTTTTCATGAAGAATTTATTTTGGTTTTGGAAACAAAAAAGAATGGGCCTAAAATAAGGAGATTATATTAAACAGAGTGCCCTTGATCAAAGACACTCTGTTTAGACACTTTTAACCTGTACAAAACATCCCCCATCTGGGGTGGAACCAAAACATGGTCATCTGGGTCCGGATTCTTTACTGGGAGATAAGATAATGGCGAATAAAAAAAGATTGCTTGTTGTTGGAGGTGTTGCCGGGGGTGCATCCTGTGCCGCCAGGGCACGACGACTATCTGAAGATGTCGAGATTATCATCTTTGAGCGTGGGACTTTTGTTTCTTTTGCAAATTGCGGCCTTCCCTATCATGTGGGAAAAATCATCCAGAAAGAAAAGTCACTTTTTGTCGCTTCGCCGAAGTTGTTCAAAAAACGGTTTAATATCGATGTGAGGACGGAAAACAATGTTCGATCCATAGACCGGAAAAACAAAAAGATAGAGATCGAAGACATGAAAAACGGCCGGGTATATAAAGAAAGATATGACCATCTTGTTCTTTCTCCCGGAGCAGCTCCGTTGCGGCCGAAACTTGAGGGGATTGACCTCCCCGGCATCTTTACCCTGCGAACCATTCCCGATATGCGCGCCATAATTGATTGGCTGAATACAAACAAGGTGAAAAAAGCCGCTATAGTGGGGGGTGGATTCATCGGGCTCGAGATGACCGAAAACTTAAAGATTCAGGGTATTGATGTAACCATTGTTGAAATGGAAAAGCAGGTTATGCCGTTCTTAGATCCTGAAATTGCCATTTTTATCCACTATCACTTGAAAGATAATGACATATCGCTCGCTTTGGGCAGTCCGGTTACCGGGTTTCACAAGCACCATGATGGATCACTTTACGTTATGCTCGAGTCAGGTAAAACCATAGAAACGGATATGGTGATCCTTGCAATCGGTGTCCGTCCGGAGGTGGAACTCGCGAGAGCTGCCGGACTTAAAATCGGTGATTTGGGTGGAATTTTGGTTGATGACCGGATGCGTACAAGTGATGAGAACATCTGGGCTGTCGGTGATGCGGTTGAAGTGAAACATTTTGTTACCGGTGCTCCGAGTCTGATCCCGTTGGCAGGCCCGGCCAACCGTCAGGGCCGGATTGCCGCTGATGTTATCATAGGAAATAATCAATTCAACCCATCCCGGTTCCGCGGGTCACAGGCGACATCTGTTTGCGGTGTGCTTGGCCTTACCATCGCAAATACCGGGATTACGGAAAAAATGTTAAAAAAGAACGTTGATAAAGCTAATTTTGAACCATATGAAAAGATACATCTTCATCCGGAACATCATGCAACCTATTATCCCGGTGCGAAACCGATGGCATTGAAATTAATATTCTCCAAGATAGATGGACGTATTCTGGGCGCTCAGGCGGTCGGCAAGGAAGGTGTGGACAAACGGATTGACGTCATTGCTATGGCCATCCAGAAAAACGGAACCGTGTTCGACCTTGAAGAAGCTGAATTGAGCTATGCACCCCAATACGGCGCCGCAAAGGATCCCGTAAACATGGCGGGTATGATCGCAGCCAATATACTACGTGGTTATTTTTCGGTCGTTCATTGGGAGGATCGGTCTTTGTCTGAGGCGTTTATTCTTGATGTTCGGGAACCCTTTGAATTTAACAAAGGTCATGTAGAAAATGCCGTCAACATTCCCTTGGGAGATTTGAGGGCGAGGATGTCGGAGCTTCCGGATAACCGCGAAATATGGGCATACTGCCTGGTGGGGCAGCGGTCATATTTTGCTGCACGAATGCTCGATCTGCATGGTTTTTCGGTAAAAGGCCTATCAGGGGGATATGTTACACACAAGGCGGTGAAGCAGGCTCTGGTTTGATTTTATTCATATTGAGACCTTTGAAAAATGTCCAATTTTGTTCAAGTTCGAGGAAGACGAAGATTTTAACCACAGACATACAGGGAGTATTTCGAGGATTAAAATCTGAGTCTGACGCAGAAATGGGGCAAAAGGGGGCATTTTTCAGAGGTCTCATATTGTTGGTTCAGAGCCGTTTATCAGTCTTTTGATATTATCTATATGGCGAACGTAGATGAATATTGCTGATACAACGGCATATCCGGTTAATATGCCGGAACCGGTAGCCTTCCAGATGGCTACAGGTAAGGTAGCCGATGCTGCAAGGGATGCCGGTGAAACTCGATTGGACCAGCAAACAATCATAATAAACACCAGAATAGTAATCCCTGCGGCCGGAGGGGAAATGACGGCAAAACAACCCCCTGCAGTGGCAACCCCTTTTCCGCCCTTTTTAAATTTCATATAGACAGGAAATAGGTGACCCAAAAAAGCGGCTATCCCGACGAGTGAAATATAACATTCACCCCATATTCCATTCGGTTCTGCTATTTTTATTGCAAGCCAAACCGGAAAAGCCCCCTTGAACACATCCAAGGTGAGGGTCAGCATCCCCAGGGTAGGTCCTGCGAGCCGTCTTACATTGGTGGCCCCGATGTTTTTGCTTCCTTGCCGTAAAATATCAACTGAGGTGAACATGCGGGTCAGTACGAGACCCCAGGGGATGGATCCGACAAGATAGGCAAAAATAGGAAGTACCAAAAACTTTAACATTCAACAGCTCCGTTATTTTTATTCACCATCATGGTTACACCCTTTTCAATCCAATATTCAACCCAAAAAGAGGTCATCTTCTCGTGAAACCGGTAAAAATAC
The DNA here is from genome assembly GCA_937925895.1 of uncultured Desulfobacterales bacterium. Lineage (GTDB taxonomy): Bacteria > Desulfobacterota > Desulfobacteria > Desulfobacterales > UBA11574 > CALANC01. Next base: position 1,196 of record CALANC010000436.1, on the reverse strand, counting down.
CTATAGAGGATACACTGGACCTGCATACATTTAAACCCAAAGAGGTCCCTGATCTGTTGAACGACTATTTTACGGCTTGCATCGAGGCAAATATTTATTCCGTGCGAATCGTCCACGGCAAGGGCCGGGGAATACTAAAAAAACGGGTTCACGGACTTCTGGAAAAAAATCTAATGGTATCGGCTTTCAAAGATGCACCCTTCGAGGCCGGCGGTTGGGGCGCAACATTGGTGGAACTTAAACCAAAACCCTAAGAATACTTCCAAAAATTGATTGACACGCCATATTGATTTCGTTAACCTACCCGTTATTTAAGGATAACCAAATAGTAAATCCCCAAAACCCTGAAGGAGGGAGCCTTAAAAGCATCCAAAAAGGAAGTGGTGAACGAGGCGAATCCATTAATGTCGGATAGTGAACGACCTTGTTGATCTATGGTAAAATTATTGTTTGAGAGAAATAACCAATTACAATTTCAGGCCATGCCATTTTCTTCAAGGCGATATGAAACTCGCTTTGGTAAAGTGAAAAGAGAGAAAACCTTGTCGGCATATCGCCTTTCAGAAAAAGCTATGCCCTGAAATTTGACGTTATCTCATACTATATTAATTTACAAAATGGATAAATGACTGCCCTCTGAATACATACATTCCCAAACTAAATTATCTGGCGGCTGATACGGAACGTTATGAAAAGCAAAATTCTTAACATATTGAGAAAGGAAAAGCGTATTGTTTCCGGAGAGACTCTCAGCCGTCATCTGAAGATTTCCAGAGTTTCCATCTGGAAGCATATTGGTAAACTTAAAGAATTCGGCTACCAAATTGAATCAACACCAAAAGGTTACCGATTGATAAGCTCTCCGGACGTTCTTTACCCGTGGGAATTTCCGGGGAGAGAATCAAAAATCCATTATTTTGAAGAAATTGAATCTACAATGGACATTGCCAAAAACCTGGCAAGAAATGATTGTCCTGATTTCACCGTCGTCATTGCGGGCTCTCAGAATAGAGGGCGGGGCCGTCTGAAACGAACCTGGCTTTCATCGGCGGGAGGGCTCTATTTTACCATTGTGCTCAGACCGCAAATGCCGCCTGTGTTAAGTTCCAGAGTCGGCTTTGCTGCGGCAATGATATTGGCCAAAACATTACGCAGAAGGTTCGATATCGAGGCCGTGGTTAAATGGCCCAACGATA
>CALANC010000435.1 GCA_937925895.1 uncultured Desulfobacterales bacterium | reverse complement strand
TATCCGTCCAGCACAACATGTTGCCCCGGTAACATTTCGTTTCTTCCTTCACCCCAGGTAAGCTTTCTGTACGAGAAATTAAGTTTTTCCCTGGTTATTCTTTGTGTCTGTCCTCTGGGGCACAGTAAATTTATCGATTTTACCACCCGCTCCATAGAACCCCGGCTTGTGCCGGCATTCATCATAATCGCTCCACCCACCGTCCCGGGAATACCGATGGCAAAGTTCATCCCTTCAAGCCCATGGTCGATGGCGAACGAACAAAGGGTTTGTAACCGAACGCCTGCCATGGCCGTAACAACCACTTCCTCGTTTTCCGTCTTTCTTTGAGAAATCGTTTTTAGACATCTCGTCAAAGCAATGACCACTCCATCGATTCCCCTGTCCCTAACCAGGAGATTTGTTCCGTCACCAATGATAAAATATGGAAGTTGTTTTTGCCATAACCAGTTCATCAGATCTTTGAGGCTTTGAATATTTCTTGGCTTAACAAAAGCTTCCGCCGGCCCTCCCACTCGAAGAGAGGTATGTCTGGACATCGGTTCTTCAAACCTGATATCTTTGCCGAATCGATTTGCAAGCCACTTTTTTGATTCATCATCGATTGTCATTTTTTTCTTTTGCCGAAGCGCATCTCTTTTTGAATTTCGCGCGCTTCCCGTTATAATTTCTTAAGGACCATGTCCCCAATTTTCCAAACATCTCCGGCTCCCAGTGTAAGAAGAATATCATCCGTCGTTAGAATTTTTTTTAGATGCAAAACAGCTGTTTCGAAATCCTGAATGAAGACGACGTCTCGGTGGCCATGATTTCGGATCCCTTCATACAAGGCACGACCATCCACTCCTTCTATTTTTTCTTCCCCGGCTGAATAAATTGGCAGAACAATCAGCTGGTGAGACTGGTAAAAAGCACGTGTAAACTCATCGAAAAGCGCTTGTGCCCTGGTGTAACGATGAGGCTGAAAAACCACCACCACACGTCTTTCAGGCCAGCTTTCTCTAACGGCTTGCAGGGTGATTTTAATCTCTGTCGGGTGATGACCATAGTCATCCACAACGGTAACTCCTTTTTTCTCTCCTTTGATTTCCAATCTTCGTTGGACACCTTCCACGCCTTGTAAGGCGGATTTGATAACATCAAAAGGTATGTTAAGTTCATTTCCTACCGCAATGCTCGATAGAGAGTTGTAGACATTGTGAATCCCAGGAAGGTTTAAGGTAATGTCTCCGAGCTGCTCTCCCAGGTGATAAACTCGAAACGTGCTTGTTAACCCTTCAAAGACAATGTCTTTGGCTTGAAAATCGGCCTGGCTGGTCATTCCATAGGTAGTAAACCGTTTATGAATTCTCGGTATAAGGTCCTGAATCGGCTCGTTATCAAGACAAAGAACTGCTAGACCGTAAAAAGGTATTTTATTAATAAAACTTAAAAACACGTCCTTGATGTGGTCCAAGTCTTTGAAAAAGTCCAAGTGTTCCCGATCGATATTCGTGACAACGGCTATGGTTGGAGAAATTTTAAGAAAAGAGCCGTCACTTTCATCAGCTTCAGCAACGATAAATTCCCCCTCTCCAAGAAGCGCGTTGGCGTCAATACTCCTGAGTTTACCCCCTATGACCACTGTAGGATCCAGTCCTCCTTCGGCCAAAACAGAAGCGATAATTGATGTTGTCGATGTTTTGCCGTGAGCACCCGCAACAGCTACGCTATACTTTAAGCGCATGAGTTCGGCAAGCATCTCGGCCCTTGGTATTACAGGAATTGACATCTGATCGGCAGCAGCAACCTCAGGGTTGTTCGGGCCGATTGCCGAAGATGTCACAACAACATCTGCCCCCTGAATCTGCTCTTTGGCATGCCCTTCGTAAATAATGCCTCCGAAACGTTCCAGACGATGCGTAATATCTGAAGAACAGGCATCGGACCCTGAAACCTTGTATCCGAGGTTGAGGAGAAGTTCGGCAATGCCGCTCATGCCAATACCGCCTATGCCGACAAAATGAATGTGGTATTTTTTAAAATACATCTGCAGTTCAATTGTGTTTTTGCTGAATCAGATCTATTTGTCTGATTAATCTAACTTAAATTAAGGGCATTGTTCCACCACTTTAATTGCGAGTGGAACGGACCAAATCATAACAATCATCAACTATATCCGCTGCCGCATCAGGGCGGCCGAAACGCCTCGCCCGAAATGCCATACGATGAAGGCGTTCCGGATTTGAAAAATAATAATCGATTCGCTCGGCAACTGTTTTACCACTCAGATTCTCTTCAAGAATCACTTCAGCAGCTCCGGCTTTTTCCAAAGCACGGGCGTTTAAAACCTGGTGATTATCCGCTGCAAAAGGGAAAGGTATAAAAATAACACTCTTCCCAATGGCGGTTATTTCTGCGACTGTAGTTGCACCTGCTCTGCATATCACAAGGTCGGCTTTCTGATACCGCCTGGCCATATCTTTGAAAAAAGACCGAACCTCACAGGGTATAGAATGTTTCCTATAGGCACGCTTAACGGTCTTTTCATCCCGGGTTCCGGTTTGATGAACAAAGAAAAAATTGTCTTTATTCTTTATGTATTCCAATGCTTCCATGAACGCCATATTTATACTGTGAGCCCCCTGACTTCCACCAATGACAAGAACCGTAAAAGGTTTTCTCAGCCTTAAATCAGCCTTTCGAATATCTTTTTGATCAACCCTAAATCGCAAAATCTCCTTGCGAACGGGATTCCCGGTAAAACGGGTTTTCCTGGAATTCAAAACCCTATCCGTATCATTAAACGAAACATACACCCGGTTTGCCAAACGGGACAAAATTCGATTGGTAATTCCCGGCAAAAGATTTTGCTCATGCAAAACGATTTTAATTTTTAGTAAGTATGCTGCCATAGCCAAGGGGCCGGCGGCGTAACCGCCGACGCCGACGACGATGTTTGGCCCGAAACGTTTAAGGATTTTAGCAGATTCTATTATCCCCTTCGGTATTTTCAAAATGGCTACGGCTTGATTCAATAATCCCCGTCTTTTAATTCCTTCGGCAGTAATCCGTTTATGTGCAAATCCGGCTTCTGATATAACTGAAAGTTCAAAAGGTTTTCCTGTTCCGACAAACAAAATCCTGTTTTGTGGATTCCTGGCCATAAATTCTTGAGCAACCGCAATACCGGGAAAAAGATGACCCCCAGTTCCTCCACCTGCAATAACAACGCGTAAAGTGCTTGCCGAATAGCGAGCAGAAGGAAATAATGCTTCTTTCAGCTCTTTCTCATTACTTTGTTCCCTGATAGTCATTTATCGCTTTTTTGGTTATTCAGATTAGATTGTTTTATCGTTTATTCCAGGCAAAACTCATTTGCTTTACTTTAGAGCCTTTGGTTTGGCGCAATTTAGGCAATTTTTTACTCGCTCCAATGTTCATCAGTATGCCTATGGAGGCCATATTTAACAAAAGAGACGTTCCTCCATAACTTAGAAAGGGTAGTGTTAATCCCTTTGTAGGAAGGAGACCCAATGCAACACCCATGTTAATACAAACCTGGAGCCCTATCGCAGTTGTGAGTCCCATGGCGACGAATGAACCAAAAGAATCTTGACTGTTTCTGGAAATGAAGATCCCCCGCCAAAAAATCAGTGCATAAAGTCCAAGGATAACCAGAACTCCCAAAAGACCCAACTCTTCTCCTATGACCGAAAAGATAAAATCGGTATGAGGCTCTGGAAGATAAAACAGTTTCTGGTATCCCTTTCCAATGCCAACCCCCCATATTCCTCCTGTGCCAAAAGCCATTAGGGAGTGAACAATCTGGTATCCCTCATTTGCCGAATACTTCCAGGGATTCCAAAAACTCATCATGCGATTCAAGCGATACTCAGCATCGATCAAAAGAAGATACGCTAGCGGAAGTATGATCACCAAAGCTGCCAACAGATGCGAAATTCGAACGCCTCCGACGAAAAGCATGATCCATGTGAGTGCACAGAGGATTGCTACGGAACCGAAATCAGGCTGAACAATGATCAGCGCTGTAAACATACCAAGCACCAAAACGTGCGGCAGAAATCCAACCTTGAAATCCTTTAGTTTATCCTTTTTCTTTTGCATCGAATAGGCCAAATAGATCACCATGGCAAAACGGGCAAATTCAGAAGGTTGAAAAGTAAAGCCTCCAAAGCGAAACCATCGTGTTGCACCACCTGCCGAATAGCCAAATCCGGTTGTCAGAATTACGGCTAAAAAAATCAGGGCAATTATGAGCAACGGATATGTCAAAGAACGAAAAAGCCTGTATGGAAAATGCCTGCAAAATACCAGAGCAACAATACCAAGCAGAGCGAAAACTGCCTGCTTTTTTAAAAAAAAGTAATCGGTCCCGAACTTTTTTAAAGCCAGGGTAGAACTTGCGCTGTAAACCATAACAATCCCTATCCCAACCAGAAAAAGAACCGGGAATAACAATTTGACATCATATGGCAAGGGCTGCTGGCGAAACCTCCGGGCACCTCGATAATTGCTTGCCGGATCTTCTTTCATTTCTGCCCGGTTTTGTTAAGATATTTGACTGCTCCGCAGAAAGCTTCTCCTCTTTCTGCATAACTGCTGTACATATCAAAACTCGAACAAGCAGGAGATAAGAGGACAACATCCCCGGGTGTTGCCGCTTTATATGCCAAAAGAACTGCATCCTCAATTGTAGATGCGGTTTGCGCTCCCCCTTTGCACGCGCTCTCTAAATAATACTTTATTTCTCCTTTTGCTTCTCCCATAAGGATCAATTTTTTCGTCTGCCGACGTACCAAATCCCTCAGGTGCTGAAAATCGCCACCTTTATCACGGCCGCCCATAATGAGAACGACCGGTTTGCTGAACGTTTCAAGCGCCCTTGCTACTGCATCAACGTTAGTCGCCTTTGAATCATCGAAAAATTGAACGTTATTTATCGTCCCGACGTATTCCATTCTGTGAGAAAGTCCTCGAAAATCGTTCACTGCCGACTGAACGCCATCCAAAGTACCCCCGACCGTCAAAGCCGCCAGTGATGCCGCCGCCACATTCTCCATGTTGTGCCGGCCCGGGAGTTTCACCTGGGAAAGGTTGATTGACTTTTTGCCGGTGTCATTTGTGTAAATCATGATGTTCGGTTGATTTTGAGGATCGTCCCAGTTGATGATCGCTCCTTCCACGGTATTCCTTTGAATGGTACCCTGATGATGAAAGGGCAACTTCCTGGCCTTCAAATCTTTACTGATCGAACGGATGAGAGGATCGGCAGCGTTGAAAATCGCCGTATCGTTTCCTTGCTGGTTTTCAAAGATCCGGCCCTTGGATTTAACGTAATCTTCGAAATTACTGTAACGGTCCAGATGATCTGCGCTGATGTTAAGCAAAACACTGACTCTGGGCTTGAAGGTATCAATCGTGTCGAGTTGGAAGCTACTGACTTCTGCCACCACGACTCCGGATGATACGCTTTTGTCTGCATAATCGAGCAATGGATTGCCGATATTCCCGCCCACAAAAACGTTGCAACCTGAATTTTTTAGCATGTTGCCCAAAAGAGTAGTTGTAGTTGTTTTGCCATTAGTTCCGGATATGGCGACAATCGGCTCGGTGATGTATCTGCTTGCCAGCTCGAGCTCCCCTAGTACCGGAACGCCTTTTTCTTTTGCCCGCTTTATGGGAAGAATCGTATGAGAGACACCTGGGCTGACGATGATAAGATCAGCCTGCTCAAAGGTTTCAATATTATGTTGCCCGAGCTCCAGGTTAACGTTTAGTTTTCGAACTGTATCGACATAAGGGATCAACTCATTATCTCCTGCAATATCCGTCACGGTTACTGAAGCCGCCCTCTTCTTGGCAAACCGTGCCGCTGCGACTCCTGATAGGCCTAGTCCGACAATGAGAACCTTTTTGTTGGCAAGATCCATTTGTTACCTGAGTTTCAGCGTGCTCATAGAAAGCAATGCCAGTGTAATCGCAATGATCCAAAATCGCACAATCACCTTTGGTTCAGGCCACCCTTTGAGTTCGAAATGGTGGTGAAGGGGGGCCATTCTAAAGATCCTGCGGCCATTGGTCATCTTGAAAAAACCAACCTGGAAAATTACCGATAATGTTTCAATGACAAAGAGACCGCCCACCAAAACAAGGAGTATTTCCTGCTTGGTGATAACGGCAACCGTCCCGATCGCTCCACCCAGAGATAGAGAACCGACATCTCCCATGAAAATTTGCGCCGGGTATGTGTTGAACCAAAGGAACCCGAGACCTGATCCAGCCAGTGCCCCGCAGAAGATGGCAATTTCTCCACTTCCGGCTACATATCTGATCTGTAAGTAATCAGCTATTTTGATATGTCCGGCGACATAAGCAAAAACCATATATGCTGCAGCAGCGATGATAAAAGGGCCGATTGCCAGACCATCGAGTCCGTCGGTAATATTGACCGCATTTGAGGTGCCAATAATTACAAAAGCGGCAAACAGTATATATCCCCAACCAAGATCCGGTGAAATATTTTTTAAAAACGGAATGGTTAATCGGGTCGAAAAACCCGAATGTGAGCAGATAAGAACCCCTGCCAAAATTGCCAGAATTGCCTGTAACAAGAATTTGTTTTTTACGCTCAGACCCTTGTTCTGTTTTTTTATTTGCATGAGGTAGTCATCAATGAAACCGATACCACCGTAACCGACAGTAACCAGAAGGGCGATCCAAATATAAAAATTGGTTAAGTTCGTCCAGAGCAGGGTTGAAACGACAACAGAAAAAATTATCAGTGTGCCTCCCATGGTCGGGGTGCCGGCTTTTTTGTGGTGGCTTTCAGGTCCGTCTTCTCTGATATACTGCCTCACCTGTAGGAGACTCATTTTTTTAATAACCCATGGCCCCAGAACAAAACAGATCAAAAAAGCGGTAAGGCTGGCATATATGGTCCGGAAGGTAATGTATCTAAAGACATTAAAAACGGATATGGTTTTATAAAGCGGGTATAGTAGGTGGTATAACATAATTTGGTTATTCGTTATCCAATGGTAATTATTGATTGCTCCAATTCATCAGATCTTCTACGATGGTTTCCATAGCCATTCCTCTGGACCCTTTGACCAGAACCCAGTCCCCAGGATTTAACCGGTCGGTGATACTTTCCAAAATCGCTTCTTTAGTGCCTGTAAAAATATTCTGGGAGTCCATATTTTCATCTCCGGCACCTGCCGCCACTGCCTTAGCAAAATGTCCTGTAACATAAATCTTGGAAATATCTGATTTCGCGGCTATGGAGCCTATCATACGATGCATAGTCTCTGCATGTTCGCCGAGTTCAAGCATGTCGCCCGCAACCAGAATTCCCCTGTTATTCCCTTTTAAAATTTTTAGGGTCTTTATGGCAGCTTCCATGGATCCTGGATTGGCATTATAAGTATCGTCAATGATATGTATTCCTATTTTAGTCTTGAGGATATTCATCCTTCCCTTGACAGGGTCAAAATTTTCAAGACCCTCTCTGATTTCATCTGGGGTTAAACCCAAACGATATCCTACTGCCGCTGCAGCCAGGGCATTAGAAACCATGAAATCAGCCGGTGTTTTGAGATCGACCGAGATACGGTCACCCGGAAATATCAAAGTAAATGACAAACCGATCCCTTTTTTTCTCAGCTCCCGGGCTCTGACTTCCGCGGTTTTCGATTGTCCAAAAAACAAAATATTTTTGGAAGTGTCTTTTGCCAGTCTTAAAATTCTTTGGTCATCTGCATTCAGAATCATCGTCCCGGTTGATTTGATCTTATCCAGCAGCTCACCCTTGGCTCTCATAACCGCGTCGATGGAACCCAAACCTTCAAGGTGGGCGGGACCGATGTTGGTGATAACTCCAATTTCCGGTGAGCATATTTCAGTCAGACGCTCAATTTCTCCGGGTCTGTTCATGCCAAGCTCCAGCACCGCCCACTCATGGTCGTGATTAAAATTCAGCATGTTTAGGGGAAGTCCAATTGCGTTGTTTAAATTTCCTTTGGCCGATAAGGTACAAAAGCGTTGTGAAACGACACCCGCAGTCATTTTTCTGGTGCTCGTCTTTCCGTTTGAACCGGTGATGGCAATTACCGCAACATTTGTCCGTTTTTGATTGTATGCAGCAATGTCCCCCAACGCCCGGGTTGTATCTTTGACGAGTATGCAAACCACCTTTTTTTTTTGATATTCCAAAACGGGTAATGTGTCAGCCTTTTCCCGCTTAACAAGAAGACCCTTCACGCCCTGGTTGATGACACTGCCTATAAAATGATGACCGTCATGTACCTCTCCTTTGATGGCAATAAAGAGGTCATCGTTGGATATCCTGCGTGAATCAATGGAGATGCCTTTAAAAGATCGCTTTAAATCACCGCATAAAAGTTCTCCTCTGGCAGCTTCAAGAATTTCGGCAGACATCCATGGCGCGGGTTCTCTTGTTCGCAAGTCCGGACTGCAGGTGTTGTTTTTGGGGTTTGGATGAATCGGTTCTTTTATGTGGCTTTCTTTTATCTCAGAACCATTAACATTCAACAGTGAAAGTGCCTGTTCAGCCTCTTTCCTGTCATCAAAAGCAATCGTACGATCTCCGATGATTTGATATGTCTCATCGCCTTTACCTGCTATCAAAACGGTGTCTCCCGGCCGTGATACCAAAATCGCAAGCTGTATGGCGCGTCTTCGGTCGGGCTCGACAACATATCCCTTTTTTTGAAATCCTGTCTTAAGATCCGAGGGAATATAGGCATTCGTTGTTGTTTTGTCTGTTCCTTCGAGGATCTGGTTAATGATTTCAAGGGGTTGTTCAGTTCTTGGATTATCCGACGTAACGACAGTTAAATCAGATAGTTTGCCGGCTATTTGACCCATTTGCGGTCGCTTTGTTTTGTCCCTATTTCCCCCGCAACCAAACACACATATTAGCCTGCCTCCCGCCGATGCGCGCAAAGCAGACAATACATTTTTTAGCGCATCAGGGGTATGGGCATAATCAACATAAACGAACCTGTTGTGATCATTTGGAATAGGTTCAAGGCGCCCGGGCACGATATTTACTGCTTCAATGCCGGCTTTTATCGTCTTCAAAGAAAGATTGAGTGCCACCCCCACGCCTACGGTGCTGAGGATGTTCTCAAGATTATATCGACCTACCAATGGCGATTTGAATTGAAACGCACCTGCATGAGTCGAAATATTCCCGGTAATACCGGTCATGTCATAACTGAAATCCTGCGGCCATATAGCGTTCGAATCGGAAAAGCCGACTGAAATGACGGCCTGTTCGCCAGGCCTTTCCTCCAGTTCATTTATGAGTTCCTTGCCTCTTTCATCATTGTGATTCAGAATTGCAAAAACCTTCCCTTCATTAGATCCCGGTTCGAAAATTCCTGTAAACATCCTTTTTTTGCACAACCAGTAAGAAGTCATATCTCCGTGATAATCCAAATGGTCTTGGGAAAGATTCGTAAAGACTTTTATGTCGAAACTGCAATCGTAAATCCTGTCCTGGTCAATAGCATGGGAAGTAACTTCCATAACCGCATGGGTTATACCGTCGTTGACCATTTCCGCTAGTATCTTTTGCAGGTCAAGCGACTCGGGCGTTGTCATCGGGTTTTCATACATTTTTCCGGAGTAGCGGTAATTTAGCGTGCCGATAACACCGGCCTTAATTCCGGCTTCCAGTAGCATACCTTCAATTAATCGTGCTGTGGTTGTTTTGCCGTTGGTGCCGGTGATTCCGATCATGGTAAGTTTTTCTGAAGGGTTTGAATAGTACCTGGACGATATAGTCGAAAGGGCTTTTCTTGAATTCTCAACTTCTATGACAACCGATTCTCTTTCAACGAGTTTCTGTGTAACGAGGACTGATGCACCTTTTGACAGTGCTTCATCGATAAACTCATGTCCATCAGCCACTAGTCCCGGTATCGCAACAAAAAGTCCTCCGGGCTTGACATCTTGCGCCTTGTAGTGGATGGAGATGATTTCAGGATCCGGAGACAGGAACCAGTTTTTTGAGGCTGACTCACGCTCGTTAACATTTTTTATCCCTGCGTCGCGCTCACCGCACGTTGCCCGTAATCCATGCAAACTCACAGGTTTGATGTTACTTAATAGGCGCGAAAGCTTCATCCTCTTGCCTCACCCTCCAAGGAGACCGTTAGTCTACCATCTTTTTTTATGGGTGGTATATTCAAATAATCTAAAGTGTTATGGGCAATATTTTTGAAAGTAGGTGCAGCAACAACCCCACCGTAATGGCTTCCTTGAGGTTCGTCTATAACGACCAGTATGGCGATTTCCGGTTTTTCCGACGGTACGAATCCAACAAACGACGACATAAATTTCTCTTTGGCATATCCTCCTTTTTCATCAACCTTTTGGGCGGTTCCGGTTTTACCACTGACAGCATAACCTTCCAGGGCAGCGTTGACACCGGTTCCTCCTTCGGTAATAACGGTTTGCATGATTCGTGTTAATGTTTTGGCTGTTTTTTTTGAAACAACTCTTCTCGCCTTTCGAGGACCAAAACTTTTTACAAGGCGCCCATCCTGATCGGTAATCGCCTGTACAATATGAGGTTTCATTAAAACCCCATTATTGGCAATAGCTGATACCGCCGTGATAA
>CALANC010000434.1 GCA_937925895.1 uncultured Desulfobacterales bacterium | reverse complement strand
ACCCGGATGAAGCCAAGCAATACAGCCGCTCCAAGCATGCCAACACCATCGAGATTATATGGAAACTTGATCCCTGGTTGAACAAGGGGATGAACTCTGACAATGAACGCAAAATCGGATGCCTCAACTGCCACGGGACGGTTATTAAGATCGACGAAAACGGCAAAATCGATCCGGCCACCTGGCCCAACGCCGGCGTGGGCCGCATTAATGCTGACGGCAGCAAGGGTGCCTGCACTTCCTGTCACACCCGACACCGCTTCTCGGTGGCGGAGGCCCGCATGCCGGAAGCCTGTGATCAATGCCATTTGGGCCCCGATCATCCCCAAATTGAAATTTACGAAGAATCAAAACACGGCACCCTGTACCATGCCTACAAGAGCGAATACAATTTTAATGCCGCCGGCGGCACCTGGACAGCCGGTGTCGACTATCGGGCACCCACCTGTGCAGCCTGCCATATGTCAGGTTCGGGTAAGGTACTCACTAGCCACGATGTTACCGAAAGGCTTTCATGGGAGATTCAGGCACCACTCACCGTTCGTCCGGAGAACTTCAAGCCCTTCCCGGCAAAGACCAACTGGCAGACCGAAAGAGATAAGATGAAAGAAGTCTGTACCCAGTGCCACGGGAAAACATGGGTAGATGATCATTACGTCAAATTGGATCAAGTCGTTAAAGAATACAATGACGTCTACTTCAAACCAACCAAGAAAATGTTGGATGACCTATATGCCGGGGGATTACTCGACAAAAGTAAGTTTTTTGACGAACGGCTGGAAGTCGAGTATTATGAAATATGGCATAACGAAGGCAGGCGAGCTCGAATGGGCGCCGCCATGATGGCGCCGGATTATGCCTGGTGGCATGGTTTTTACGAACTGAAGAAGCGATTTAGCAATTACATGGAAGAAAGCCGTGAGTTGATCGAACACAACAAGAAAGCGTATAAAGCCCTTGACTTCCCCAATGCCACGGGCAATACCAACAAACCCAAAGAAGTCATGCCAAAATAAAGCGTATTAAATTTAAATCAACCTCTTTTCCATCCCCGCTTCTTCACCGAAAGGAGCGGGGATTTTTTTTAGGGGACATCATAAAAAATGTCTTGCACCAATGGCGAAGTAATGCCAATTTTATCTAAATGAAAATGAACTATAGAAATTCTTAAAAAAATGTTTTGTTTCAGATGATTTAGTTTAGTTCGATGAGATTTCCCAAATAAAAGGGAGTTGCAAAATATGCCTGCAAATAAATCGATCCCGCCGATGGTCTCAGTCGTCGGCAATTCAGGATCAGGGAAAACCACTATTTTGGAAAAACTTATTCCGGAGATTAAGCGGCGCGGCTTTAAAGTTGGAACCATTAAGCATGATGTTCACGGTTTCGACATGGACAAACCCGGTAAAGACAGTTGGCGACACAAGCAAGCCGGTGCGTCGACGACGATTATTTCGTCCCCGTATCAGATCGGGATGGTTAGAGATGTGAACCGGGATCACGATCCGGAAGAATTGTTGCCGCTTTTTTCAAATGTGGATATCGTTTTGGCTGAGGGTTTTAAAAAAGGAAAAAAACCAAAGATGGAGATTTTCAGATCCGAAATCAGCAAAAAACTTTTGTGTAAAGGCGATGAGAATTTGATCGCACTGATTAGCGATGAAAACGTTGACATCGGGGTGCCAAGATTTTCTACGAAGGATATAACCAAAGTGGCTGAATTTTTGGTCAAGCATTTTGATTTGATCCCCATCAAAAACACTGCCTCAAGTAGGGGTTTTTGATTTAAGTCAATGTTATTTTTTTAAAAATAAAATAAATATGTTAAGCATATTCAGGCGCCGAGTAGGTTTTTTCAACGAAATCATCCGGTGGCTTACAAAAAATCTGAACATAAACGACTCAATCGGAGCATATTTTTGAGACTTAATAGAGAAGAAAAACGTGGAGGTGTTATCTGAATATTTGGGACAGTATATGGAAATTTTTCGTATCGGTGAAATTGACGGTGGTGCTTTTGCTGTCGATTGCCGTCACGTCGATTATTGGTACGGTCATTCCGCAAAACGAAAATCCTGCCGCATATTTTCGTGAGTACGGCGAGTTTTTCTACCAGCTTTTTAGCATGCTCGGCATTTTTGATATGTACCATTCGTGGTGGTTTCAGCTTTTGATTCTCTGTCTGACGTTAAACATCGTCGTCTGTTCAATCGAACGTCTTTCTACCACCTGGAAGATTGTTTTCGTAAACAATCCTCCGTTTAACATTTCAAGATTCAGGAAGCTTTCTCAGAAAGAATCATTTAACAGCGGGCATAAGCTAGAAGACCTGAGAAACACATATGAACCGTTTATTGCCAGGCGCTTTCGATATTCCAGAGTTGAGCGGACGGACCAAGGTTTTTGCATCTTTGCTGAAAAAGGGCGCTGGACGCGTTTGGGTGTTTATGCGATTCATCTAAGCGTGGTGATTCTTTTGATCGGCGGTCTTATCGGTTCGGTTTTCGGTTTTGCGGGATACGTAAATATTCCCGAAGGCGAGAAGGTCGACACCGTCCGGCTCAGAAATGTCGATACAATTGAAAAGCTTGATTTTGAGATCAGCTGTGAGGATTTTGACGTCAGCTTCTACCCTAACGGAGCACCTAAAGAGTACCGGTCCAGTTTAACCATTCTGGAAGGGGGAAAACCCGTATATAAAAAGGATATCGTCGTTAACGATCCGCTTCGCTATAAAGGGATTAATATTTTTCAATCGAGTTATGGTCAAATGCCTTCAGATGCCGCCCGAAAAAGGAAGGTTCAAGGCAAAGATACTCAGAATGAGATCCTGTTAAATTTTACGAGTAAAAAAACAGGGACGGCATACCAGGTTAAAACGGTCGTCGGCAAGCCGATAGATATCCCTGAACAAATCGGTCAATTCGTTATTGTTGCGTATAAAAAATCCGCTCTTTTTGGCGGCCAGGACATCGGTGAAGCATATGTCGGCAAGCTCACACCCAAAGATGGGAACACGGTTGACATTCTCCTGCCGTTGCATTTCCCGCAGTTTGACAAGATGAGAAAGGGGGCTGTGGTCATATCAGTGGCAGGGCAGGAGACAGAGACGTTCAGGCCCGATAAAAAACCAGACATATGGTATTATACCGGATTACAGGTAACAAAAGACCCTGGTGTCTGGGTTGTTTACACAGGATTTATCGTGATTATTATCGGTTGTTACATCACTTTTTTCATGTCACATCAAAGACTTTGTGTGGATGTGAATAAAAGTGGCAAGAACAGCAAGGTCATTGTTACCGGTACGGCAAACAAGAACAAGTTGGGAATGGAAAACAAAATAAAGCGCATGGCCCGGCAATTGGAAGACTTGGTCAAGGAAGGATAAACACATGGACAACACCACAATTTTGTCAATCGTAACATTTGTGTACGGGCTAGCGGCCTTTTTGTACGTAGCCTCCTGGGTTTTCAAAAAACCACTTGTCGGAAAACTGGCCTCCTGGGTAGCAGTGACCGGTTTTATCGGCAACTCGGTCGGAATTATCATGCGGTGGGTGGAGTCTTACCGACTCGGCATCGGCCATGCACCGCTTTCTAATATGTACGAATCTTTAATTTTCTTTGCCTGGACTTTGGTCCTCATCTATTTAATCATCGAGCGCAAATACAAAAACCTTGTCATCGGCGCTTTTGCCACCCCTTTTGCTTTTTTGGCAATGGCTTATGCGTCCCTGTCTCCTAATATCAGTGATCGTATTCAGCCTCTTATTCCGGCGCTGAAGAGCAACTGGCTCATCGCCCATGTGATCACCTGTTTTTTTGGCTATGCAGCCTTTGCAATAGCCTTTGGTTTAAGTCTGATGTACCTTTTAAAGCAAAAAGACCCGGATAATAAAAGTAAATTATTTTCCCTTTTCCCGAATTCTTTCACCTTGGACGAGCTGACCCACCAAATGGTCGTGTTCGGCTATCTTTTTCTTTCCGTCGGCATAATTACCGGGGCGGTGTGGGCGAATTCAGCCTGGGGGAGTTACTGGACATGGGACCCCAAGGAGACCTGGTCTTTGATCACCTGGTTTGTTTATTCAACCATGCTGCATGCCAGGATGATGCGCGGCTGGCGCGGGAAACGGATTGCCTACCTTTCAGTAATTGGTTTTACGGCTGTTCTGTTTACGTATTTCGGGGTTAACTACCTGCCCGGCTTGCATAGTTACGGTGGGGGATAATCCGATCTGGTTCACTTGAAATACAAGGGACTATGAGGACCAAACTTCAATCCGATGCCCTTCAGGATCGAAAAAATAAAAAACTTTCGCTCCCCAGGCATGCTCTTTGACGGGGCCCGGACAAAGTCCGGTTTCATGTAAATTTTTCCAAGCCTCATCGATGTCTTCGACTTGAAGTGCGAGGGTAATACCTTGTCCCTCACAGCTTTTTACGGTCGCTCTTTGTTCATCAGCAATACTTAAATGGGCGCTAGCGGCCAATTTAAATTCCACAAACCATTCTGAGGAAAATGTTACCGGAAACTTCAAGAGATCCTTGTAAAAGTCAACCGTTTCCTGCCATTTTTTGCAATAAAGAATCGTATTGGTGCTCTTTATGTTAAGATTCGACATAATAATATCTTTCTTGCAAATTCATCGCTACAGATCAACAGAAAAGTGGCAGATATCTTGACAAGGAGATGAAGTTATCTTAATTTATTCACTGCGGCCCGTTTTGATGCTGTTTCGGCTGCTATGCTGTGTTGGGGAATCCACTCTAACCGGGTGGTTTCTTTTTATCTTTAAAATATGACTCGGTCAGTTTGTCCGAGCTCTATATTATATAATAAGGAATTGAAATAATGGGTAAAAAAGTAATAATTGAAACCGATGAATGCATTGGCTGTGAAAGTTGCGTAGAAGTCTGTCCAGAAGTCTTTGAGTTTGACGATGAGACAGAAAAAGCCATTGTCATCAAACCGGAAAGCGGACCGGAAGATTTGATTGAAGAAGCTATGGACACCTGTCCGGTAGAATGTATTCATTGGGAGGAATGAAACATATCGTTACACGAAAATTGATACCCCCTAAACGCTTACAAAAGTCGGTTTCCGGCCATTTAGCGGTGTGGATTTCGAGCAAAATTAGGGTGCGAAGCTTAATATTAAGAATTAAAAAGGTGAGACATGGAAGCATATTGGAATAAAGGCATTAAAGAGGTTATCGAGCAATTCCCTGAAGTCGAAAATATCCTTAATGAATATGATATTGGGTGTGCGCCGTGCACTGTTGGAACTTGTCTCTTAAAAGATATTTTAGAAATACATAGTTTGCCTGCGGATCAACAACAGGAGCTGATGACAAGAATCGCCGAAGCGATAGATCCGGGCCGTGATGTCAAGATTCCGCGGATTAAAAAGAATAGAGAGACGGAAAAAAAAGAGATCACATACTCTCTTCCCATGAAAAAGCTGGTAGATGAGCATGTTTTGATAAAAAGGTTGATTGCACTGCTGCCGGCTGTTGTCGAAAACCTTGATGTTGAATCGCAAGAAGGAAGACAGCTGATTCTGGATACGATCGATTTTATACGGTTCTATGCGGACAGATACCACCACGCCAAAGAGGAAGACATCCTTTTTAAATATTTTGATGAAAATTTGGATATCCTGAAGGTCATGCATGAAGATCACAAGCAAGGGAGAAGTCACGTTAAGGCTGTACTTGAAGCACTCGAAAAGAGAGATGGAATAAAAATTGCGGAACACCTGACAGCGTATGGAAGACTTCTTTCCGAGCATATTAAAAAGGAAGACGATATTTTATATCCCTGGATGGACAGGAGTCTTTCCATTTCACAAATTGGTAAGCTGTTCTCCGAATTTAATGAGACAGACGGTGAGATTGGGTATACGCCTGCAAAGTACGAGGCGTTCGTAAGCCGGCTGGAGGATAAATTTGACTCGAAGAAACATTGAACCATGGCATGCCTGATAAAGGTTTTGATGTATTACCTAAATCCTGCAAATCTCAATTCAATAATTTTCAGGCAGTTTTTAGGTATTGAGGGGTTGAAATGAGCAGACATAAAGTTATTTTTTTGCCCCACGGCAAGGAAATAAACGTTGAATATGGCGCCAATCTTATACGTACCGCCATGGAAACCGGGGTCCATATCAATGCCTCATGTGGAGGGGATGGGGTGTGTGGAAAATGCCGTGTTATCATCGAGGAAGGGCAAGTCAACGGCGGCATAACGGAACAGCTTCGCAAAGAAGAGATTGAGCAAGGCTTTCGGCAGGCTTGTCTGTCCTTTGTTCAGAGTGACATGGTCGTCCGCATTCCAATAGAGTCGGAAGTTGATAAAAGCGTGCTAAATCTAAAGAGTTCTCCAAGACGGACGGCTAAAATTTGGGAAATGAACCTTGAGGAGTTAAAAGAAAAAGGTCTTTTTATGCCTCCGGTTGAAAAGAAATACCTTGAACTCCCCCTGCCGACGCTACAGGAGAATCTGCCGGATGTAACACGGTTGGTCTCTTTCCTGAAAGCAGAACATGACGAACACCGTCTAGTGGTTCAGCTTCCCGTAATTCGTAAAATTTCTGACATTTTACGAAAAGATGATTTCAAGGTTACGGCCACTCTCCTTCGCCCGGTCCATTCCGGAAGAAAGACCCACGTAATAAACATTCAATCAGGAGACACATCAAGCAGAAACTATGCTATTGCCGTTGATATCGGAACGACAACCATATACAGCCAATTGCTCGATCTCATAACCGGAGATGTCCTGGCATCGTTTGGTGACTATAACGGGCAAATCAGCTATGGTGAGGATGTGATCAGCAGAATAATTTATTCGGGCAAACCTGAAGGTCTAGAAAAACTTCACGAGATAGTAATCGGGACGATTAACAAGTTGATAAAAAAAATGGTCA
>CALANC010000433.1 GCA_937925895.1 uncultured Desulfobacterales bacterium | reverse complement strand
CCATTAACTCCCGACTCAACCTTCTTTTTAGATATGCCAATGGCGTATGGGCTGTTATCCAAAGACACCCTTAGTAACATAATGAGTTCTTGAGAGCTTGTTGTGTCCCTTATTGTACAGGTCATGCCGTTGTATTTACCTTCATTAAGTTTTGGAATCATCCATCCAGACAAATATGCCTTACGTTCATTTGGAGTAATAACTTTGATATTTTCATAAAAAAGAGGCTCCAGTGATTTCTTTGCCCTTTTATAACATTCTGAAAACTCCGTTGATTCAACACTGGGAAACGCATCTTGTGCAGACAGGATATTGACCCCGATCAATCTTTGCTGCGGGATACCAGTAATGACGAACATGAACCGGTTGGCAAAAAATATTTTGTCATTTTTATCTGTGACAAGCACGCCGGATTGCAAATTCTGCACGATGTCTTCATAAAAATCTTTAGTATTTACAAGTTCCTTTTCGATACGCTGGTGGTCCATAACGTAGTGGGTCAGTTGAGCTATCAGTTTTTCTACACCCCCTTCCGGCTGAGGTTTTTCGTTGATTTCAGGATCGAGATCGTTTTGAATCCTGCGGCCAACTACAAGAAATTCCTCAAACGGCCCATACAGCATATTTGCCAACTGGTTCTGTAATTCTAAGGATGCAGTTTTAGAGCCGTTTATGACAGCAGATACATAGGATTGGTTAATTCCAAGTTTCTTGGCGATTTCTGCCTGAGAGCCACCGCGTTTTTTGTATTTTTTATAAAAATGCTTTGCTGCCAGCTGGAAAATATTCTGTAAGTCGCTGCCCATTTTTAACTCCTTGTTTGTGTGCGTGCTTTTAAATTTAATATATAATATATGTCAAATTTTTTCTTTTTAAAAGCCTTTAATTGTACCCATGGAAATATATAATTATTTTATTTGACATAAGGGTCCAAACAATATTAAGCAACAATGTATATCCATTTCCACAAGGCTCGTGTGGCATTTTTTTTTCATAATTTTCTACTGAGGAGGAAGCTCTCATTGGAGAGGTTTTTTCGTATAATGGACAAAATTCTGGGGAATTTTTTCGATGGCTGAACGTGTTAGACCTAAAACAACTATTTCTGTGGAAGAAGTATTAAGGACTGAGATCATTGTCAATCAGGCACTAATTGATATCCTGCTTGCCAAGCGGATTATTTCCGAGGAAGAGTTGGTGGACTCCATACGAAAGATCAGGCACGAACAGGAGACAATGATTCGTGGATCAAGTAATACTGTTTCATTGAAACAGGCAGATGTAAAAAATAATTAAGCAATTATGTATATCCTTTTCCATAAACCTCTTTAGCGAAGGAGGAACTTCAATGGGGAAGTTTTTTCTTGAATTTCCACTTTAATGTCTGCGGAGAGAGACTTGTTCCATGTGGAGGCTTTAGTACCTGAGGTTTAAAAGAAGTACCATTTTAAGCCCTCCTAATCTTTCCGGATTCCAGGAATCCGGAAAGATTTTTCCGGAAAAAACCCTGGTATAATTTCCATATTGCAGATATATGTTGCTAACTCTTTGTAATTACATGCAATAGTTAAAAGCAAGTATAAAGGTGTGTTTTTTGCATATATATTTATGAGTTAATGGGCCTATCATCTTTCTTTTAAACGTTAATTTGAAGTTTACAGGACCCTAATGCATGAAAGATAGACGGGATTATACTGAACGGCGGCAGCATGCGCGGGCAAATGTGCAAAACATTGTAGTCGGCATTCTCAGCGCCGGTGAACCTGAAACGATCGGCTCAATCGCTGATATTTCACTTGGCGGTGTCAAATATATATATAATGAACTCAGAATAGCACCCCCAAGACACCCCATCCATTCAATCGATCTGATAGCAGACAACCATTACCTGTTTGATCTTCCGTGCGAGTCTGCCTGGGACATCAAAGCAGAAACAGAATCCGATTCTAAATTAACAGATATAAGGCAGTGCGGCATTCGATTCGGCAAGCTTACTCCCAACCAGATTTTTTCGTTGCGAAGTTTCATTAACCGTTGTGCTTCTCTTGGGATCAACGGCACAAACTCAAATTTCCATAAGATCGACAGCGAGTAATTATCTGTTTCAGTTAAAGTTAATGTTCGGCGTATCAAGAAATGTGAGTACCCCGAACTATTCAACAACCAGATATAAAAAAGTTTTCTGGCCACCAAAAACCGGAGGGGGGCTGCTTTAGCGCCCCCCTCCGGTATACATTCACTTGAAGAACTTACAAGTACCTAATCATGAATTTTTGTGGCATTCTTGGCAGCCCAGTCGATATCCCTGCCAAGATGGCATCCCAGACAAGCAAAGTCCAGGGTAACAAGTCCATTGGCATACGTTTTTTTCTTGCCTCCCTCCTCAACAGTTGTAAATGCAGCGGCCTTGGAATCAATACTGATTTTAAATATATGGGTACGCACATCACCGGTATATTTATTTACTTTAATCGCTGATTTACTCATTTTTGGCATATGGCATGCGTAGCACTTTATGCCATCCTGGGCATGAATATTCCTGGTATAGGATGCGGCTGCGTCATTGTGGCAATCTGCACAGTTATCTTTGACAAGGATAGCCCTTTTATGTGGGTCATGACATTCAACACAAGCCAGTTCATTGTGAGCCCCTGACAGTAATTCGTTAATCTGTTCATGATGCCTGATAAACCCTCCTGACACAGGGGGGCGGGGATTGATGCCGCCACGCTGGTGACATTTACCGCAGGCCTGCGATGTTGAAACAACCGAGACATTATCTTTCGCCGGTTTTTTCGTATGGTCTGAACCAGGGCCATGACATTCTTCACATCCAATGCCATCCTCAACCCATGTGCCTATCAGCCCTGGACGTCCATCCTGGTTGCCTTCCGGGCTGTAACCGGTCATATGGCATGGGCCACATTTGTATGGTTTTTTCTCTCCTTTGTGATAGAAAGACCAGGAACCGTCTTCAATATTGTACTGCGTTTTTGCTTCAGAACCATCTTTAGCACCTGTGATGATATATCCTTCCAGGTCAATAAATCGTGCTTTTTTGGTTGCGCCGCCGATCACATAAGAGATTTCATCCCATGAATATCCGGGAGGCAGGGGGAGCTTTGCATAACGGGCTTTTGCAGCTTTGCGGATTTTCCACGGGTGGCCTGATGACTGCCAGTCATTGAACTGATCAGCATGACAATTGAAACACTGGTCAGAACCGACATAATATGCTGCATCGGCAGAACCGAAAACAAGAAAAACCGAAAAACAAATAAAGGTAGCGAGAATTATTTTCATGTTTACTCCCTTCCAAAAAAATTATTCAGCCGTAATAACTATTATTGCCCAACCATTGAATGGTTTAATCAGTTACTGAAAACAAAAAATACTCCGCTTGTTTTTAAAAAAATATCAGCGGCGATGATTTTGAAGGATATTTTCATGCTAATTTCCTGTATCAGAAAAATCAAATAGAGGAGGCGTAAGTTTGCAAAGAAAAGTATCGGTATTTATACCTATACAGTCTCGGTGTTTATCATGCAAACTTTTTCTGGAGAACAAACCTCAGTTTGGTTTGTGATCTGGAGCTTAATATATTGCGACGCCCATCCATCGATTAAAGCCTGGACGGGCAGGCAGGCCCATGCGCAGAACATCTTCTGCAATGTTTTTAGTCAAGAAGACCACGAATAGTGGTCGTCAAGGCATGGAAGGAAGTGCATCCGAAAGCTGTGGGAAATCATCCCCGGTCCTTTCCGAGATGAGCTGATGAGATGAAAACAATCGGTTTCAATAACGGGATTGGGTCTGTCCTCAGGAAGTGTGAACCTTGTTGCATAGCAGAGTCCCGTTACCGCGCAGGAAGCAGAAAAAGGACTCTGCACAGAAAACTGTTTATTTGGTATCTAAAGATTGGCTGTACGTTAAGATATCGATAGCATCCTGCTCTGAAAGTTTTTTGTCAACAATAATTGACGGCATATCGCTGCCGGGGTGGCCCCAGCGGATTTTGTGAATTGATTCCTGGGGGTTGTCATTTGCAAGCCATCCGACCCCCTGAACGTTTTCCTTGCCGCTTTTGAAGTCGAGCTTGTTGCCGTCAGCACCATGGCATGAAGCACAATGGCTATCATAGAGGAT
>CALANC010000432.1 GCA_937925895.1 uncultured Desulfobacterales bacterium | reverse complement strand
GATCGGAACCCATACTAAAATACTCCTTTTATATCAATCGCATAACCTAACCCGGATATTTCATGAAAATTTTTCAGCACTTTATTTTATATAATAATATTATTAGGTTAAGTCAAATAACAGCAACAACTTATAGATTATAATTTGTACCTTGAGTTTTTTTCTTCTCCGGACTAACCCGATTTTGTCATTAGACAACAAAGTTTCGGGGCTTAAAACCCCGGTTTCCATATATCTCGACCGAGGTCCAGGGAACCAGGGTTCTTATGACTGAAAACAGGAGCAATCATGGACGTCGTAATGCTATCTCGACTGCAATTTGCGGTCGCAACCATGTTTCATTTTCTATTCGTTCCCTTCACACTGGGACTGTCTTTCATTATTGCCTACATGGAGACCAAGTATGTCCAGACAGGAGATGAAACCTATCTAGCCATGACGAAATTCTGGGGGAAGCTGTTTCTCATCAATTTTGCCGTGGGAGTGGTCACGGGAATAACTCTTGAGTTTCAATTCGGAACCAACTGGTCACGCTATTCAGCCTATGTGGGTGATATATTCGGTTCGCTCCTGGCCATAGAAGCCACGGTTGCTTTTTTTCTGGAATCGACCCTCGTCGGCATCTGGATTTTCGGCTGGAAGAAACTCTCCAAGAAAGCCCACGCCACGGTGATGTGGCTTATAGCCGCCGCTTCAACCCTTTCGGCGGTTTGGATTCTCATTGCCAACGCTTGGATGCAGAGTCCCGTCGGTTTTACTATCAGGGACGGAAGGGCCGAACTTGTTGATTTTGCAGCTGTTCTTTTCCAGCCCTATGCCATTTTCAAATTTATCCATACGGTAAACGCGGCTTATGTGTTAAGTGCTTTTCTGGTCATGGGTATCAGTGCTTATCATCTATTGAAAAAACAACACATCGAAATTTTTACCCGGTCTTTCAGAATCGCGCTGGTCTTCGGTTTTGTCTGCTCTTTAATCGTAGTTATTGTTGGCGATATCAACGGCGTTCTTGTTGCCCAAAAACAACCCACCAAGTTGGCTGCCATGGAAAGCATCTGGGATACAACCCGCAAAGCTCCGGTCTATCTGTTTGCACTTCCTGACGAGGAGAATGAAAAAAATACAATTGAAATCGGGGCAATTCCCGGCGCGTTAAGTTTGCTTGCGTTTCATGATATCAACGCGGAGGTACGGGGGCTCAAAGACTTCCCGAGAGAAGAAAGGCCGCCGGTGCTGATTACATCCTTTGCCTTTAAAGGCATGGTCGGGTTGGGTTCCTATTTTATTCTTGCAACAGTTGTCGGCTTGTTCAAGAGAAATCGTCTCCTTGAAAGTCCCAAATATCTTAAACTTATGCTATATTCAATACCATTGCCCTACATCGCCTGCGAATTGGGATGGGTGTTGGCGGAAGTCGGCCGCCAGCCTTGATCGTGTATGGTTTGATGAAGACCAGGGATGCGGTTTCACCCATTGCAACGTCTCAGGTTTTTATCAGCCTTATCGCCTTTGTTTTGGTTTATGGATTTTTGGGTGCGGTCGGCTTTTACCTGATTGTCTCGAACGCCAAAAAGGGACCGAAACCTGTCTCTGCTTGACGATATTTGTATGCTAATTTTCTGGGGGTAAAAAATGGCTTTACAAACCATATGGTTTTTCCTGTGGGGCCTTCTGTGGGCCTTATTTTTTATGACGGACGGATTCGACTTCGGAATCGGAACGCTTTATCCATTCTTGGGAAAGCGTGATGAAGACAAACGAATCATGATCAACGTCTTAGGTCCCCTGTGGGACGGCAACGAGGTGTGGCTGATAACCGCCGGCGGCGTGACATTCGCAGCGTTTCCTATGGTGTATGCCGTGATGTTTTCATCCCTCTATTCGGCGCTGATGCTGATCCTGTTTGCCCTGATTCTGCGCGGTGTTTCTTTCGAATTCCGGGGTAAGGTGGATGATCCCCGTTGGCGGAAAATTTGGGATACCTGTATTTTTATCGGCAGCTTTTTCCCCGCCCTTCTCTTCGGTGTCGCCTTTGCGAATATTTTCCAGGGAATTCCTATTGATGAAAACGGGTTATACCACGGAACACTCTTTACCTTATTGAATCCTTACGGACTTGTAGGTGGGGTACTTTTTGTGTTCCTTTTCCTTGTCCATGGTGCTTTGTGGCTGGCAATTAAAACAGAGGGTGAACTGCACCACAGGGCCGCCCGTACAGCCAACTTCCTGTGGCCGGTTCTCGTCTGTGTTGCAGTTGTTTTTCTTATCACCAGCAAATTCTCTACCCGGCTCTATGACAATTACTTTGCGCACCCAATCTTCTTTGTAGAAATTGTTATTACCGTACTTGCCCTCTTGGGCATAAAATTCTTCTTAAGGAAACAGGCGTATTTCAAGGCGTGGTTCTCCTCGGCTCTGACAATCGTCGGGTCGACGTTTTTTGGTATTATCGGACTGTACCCCGCCATGCTTCCTTCCAACCTGAATCCCAAATTCAGTTTGACCGCCCACAATGCTTCTTCTAGTCCGCTTACCTTGAAAATAATGCTAATTGTGGTAATAATGTTTATACCTGTTGTAATCGGATATCAGCTATGGGCATATAATCTTTTCAAAGGGAAGGTGACAAAAGAAGATCTTGCCTATGAAGAAGCATATTAATGATTACCCAAAAATTCAAGATTTCTCATGAAATTTAAAATAATAACATTTATAATTGTT
>CALANC010000431.1 GCA_937925895.1 uncultured Desulfobacterales bacterium | reverse complement strand
TTTTCGGGTCTCATCAATCCTGAAAATCCACTGGTGGGCATAGAACCCTCAGCTATTTTGAGTTTCAGAGATGAATATCCTGATCTTGTGTCAGCGGGGCTTAAAGAAAAAGCACGTGAACTATCCGGTAATATATATACTATCGAAGAGTTTTTAGTAAGGGCTATTGAGGAGGGCAATATTAAAAAGGAAGATTTTACTTCTGAAAAGAAGGACATTTTTTATCATGCCCACTGTCACCAGAAATCCTTGTCATCTGCTGAGCTTACTGAAAAGATCCTTTCAATTCCTGAAAATTTTCAGGTTCATGGCATCCCCTCAGGATGTTGCGGCATGGCCGGATCATTTGGCTTTGAAAAGGAGCATTATCAGTTATCAATGGATGTTGGAGAACTTGTTTTATTTCCTGCTATAAGAAAAACCAATGACAAGTCCATCATCGCCGCTGCGGGTACAAGCTGCAGGCATCAGATCCATGATGGAACAGGTCGTAAGGCATTACACCCTGTTGAAATTCTATGGAAGGCCCATAATAAAAATGAATAGACCAAAATTTCCCTGGGGTGATGGCAGACGGTATCATGCCAATTCAAAGCGTATAAAAGAAAAATATGGTGGGAGGATCCAGAAAGTCTCCATAAACGCCGGATTTACCTGTCCGAACCGTGATGGCACAAAAGGAAGGGGAGGATGCATCTATTGTAATAACCAGAGCTTTACGCCTTCTTATTGTGTTGATGTCGAAGACATAACAGGACAGATTGATAAAGGCGTTGAATTCCTCGATAAACGCTACAAAAATCCTTTGTTTTATGCAGCATATTTTCAGTCATACTCAAACACCTATAAACCACTTGAAGAGCTTAAATCAATATATTCAAGCGCTCTGAAACATGAGAAGATCTCTGGAATAGTTGTGTCGACCCGACCTGATTGTATAGATGACAATATTCTTGATTATTTCGAACTACTATCAAAGGATTATTACGTGTCACTTGAATATGGTATTGAATCCTGCTATGATCGTACACTTGAATGGATAAACAGAGGGCATTTGTTTGAAGATACGAAAAAGGCCATCCAGATGACATCTGACAGAGGACTGGAAGTGACAGGTCATCTATTGTTCGGATTACCTGGAGAATCGCGGGAAGAGATGCTCAACCAGGCAAATATCGTATCGGGACTACCTCTAAATGCTATAAAACTTCATCATCTTCAGATAATGAAGAATACTAAATTGGCCAGATTATACAGGGAGACTCCGGAGAAGTTCACTTTATTTTCGATGGAAGAATATATCGATTTTGTGATTCGGTTTATGGAAAAACTTGATCCTGGTATTGCAATAGAGAGGCTGGTAAGCGAGGCGCCCCCTTTACATCGTGTCAATCCGGGTTGGGGGAATAAAAGGGCGGACTGGGTGCAAAAAAAAATTGAAAGCGTTATGGAAGAAAAAGATACGTGGCAAGGCAAACAGTTTAAAAAATCCCAAAAGTTCCTATAACATTAAAAAATCCACGACCTATCTCCAAACGCTTCCAATCTAAATTTCGATAACTACCGCTCTCTCGTTTTTCCACTTTCCATGGCAATTATCATTTATCAAATTATCTTCAGCAAAAAAATCTTTAATTCATAAAGGCTAAAGATATTGAACCACTAAACCAAACAACATGATAAAGATAGTGTATATATGACAATTATTATTCCGACAAATGTCATGTCAAAACATGATATTTGTCATGTTTTATAAGTGTGCTAATTTAGGCCGATATATTTACAAATTATTCAAAAAGATGAGGCTTGCTCTACATTTTTATCAATTGTCGCAAATTCTGATCGATTAAAAATATATTCCTCAAGAAAAACATGCCTCTACAAATGTAAGTGGAGAGTTGTTCTAAAATAAAGAAGCTATTGGCTATAGAGATCGACGTATTCTACATCAGTAGATTGAACATGCAATATTTAATGAAATAGATTTTTAATTCGAGCACACTCATTTAAACATCGTACAATTAGCAATAATTTAGCAAAGTAAATAGATTTGCTGCGAACAAAAATCATCATATAATGCGTTACAATTCATTAAAAATTTCAACAATCCTTTTTATTTTAATTCACTTCCAGATCAAAGTCTTTGCTCAGAACGTATCCGACACCCGGTTGCTGAGAAATCCGGCTATAGGAGAAAAGAACATAGCTTTTGTCTATGCCGAGGATCTATGGATTGCCGAAAAAGATGGCTCGAATCCAAAAAGACTTACTATAGATGAAGGGATCGAGTCTAATCCTGTATTTTCACCAGACGGCTCTACTATTGCCTTCAGTGCCCAATATGATGGAAATACTGATGTGTATGTGATACCCTCCAGGGGGGGAGTTCCAAAGAGACTAACATGGCACCCCTCACCTGATTATGTAAGAGATTTCAGCCACGATGGAGAGAAGGTACTTTTTGCATCTCAAAGAAATTCACATACCAGTCGGTTTAATCAGTTGTATACAATTAGTGTATCGGGTGGATTGTGCGTGCAAGTGCCTTTACCTACTGCTTTTCATGCTTCTTATTCCCCAGACGACAAATATATAGCCTATACGCCTCTGGGCGACCGTTTTAATCAATGGAAAAACTACAGGGGAGGCACCCAAACAAGGATATGGATATATAATACTGAAAATCACGAAGTGGAAGAAATTCCAAAACCAACCGGAGGTTCGAATGACAGTGATCCTCAATGGGTTGGGAATAAAGTGTATTTTAAAAGTGACAGAAATGGAGAATTTAATATTTACTCCTACAATCGTGATGATAAATCTGTCACTCAGCATACAGAATATGATGATTTTGCTATTATGAATCTGGCTTCAGACGGAAATCAACTCCTGTTTGAACAAAGCGGGTACCTTCATATTTTTGATCCTACAAACAATTCCTCTGAAAAACTTACTATTGGTATTGCTACAGATCTGCTTGAACTGAGGCCGAGGTTTGTTTCTGGAGGAAATTATATCAGAAGTGGCACGATTTCTCCATCCGGGGCAAGGGCTGTTTTTGATTTCAGAGGTGAAATTGTTACAGTTCCTGAAAAAAAGGGAGATCCTGCCAATCTTACCCAAACGCCAGGTGTGCATGAAAGAAATCCAAGGTGGTCAACAGATGGAAAAAGTATAGCTTATTTTTCAGATGCTTCCGGAGAATATGAACTTCACATAAAATCTGTTGTAGATGGAGCCATTCAAAAT
>CALANC010000430.1 GCA_937925895.1 uncultured Desulfobacterales bacterium | reverse complement strand
TTAAACTGTAATATCTTTTCTGGCCATTTTTTGAATGGAGAGGCTTTAAAGTTCTAAACTCAAAATGGTTGCTCAAAAGGAGAATTGTTAATGATTGGCAAAACCATCAATGAATTAACCATAGGCGACACGGCCCAGTTTTCCAAAACTGTTTCAGAATCTGACATCTATTTGTTTGCCGGCATAACCGGCGACCTCAACCCGGCCCATATTGATAAAGAATATGCCCAAAAAACCTTTTTCAAATCCAGGATCGCCCACGGCATACTCACCGCCGGATTCATATCGGCTGTTCTTGGTAATCAATTGCCGGGACCTGGCAGCATTTATATTCAGCAGAAACTCAAGTTCCTTGCACCTGTCCATATCGGCGATACCATCACAAGTCGTGTAGAAGTTATTGAAATCGAAGGTGAAAAAAATCGGGCGAAATTAAAAACAACCTGTACCAATCAAAAGGGTAGAACGGTTTTGGCTGGAGAGGCTATTGTCAGCCCTCCCAAGCCGCAAAAAAATTAGTAGGACTCAGACAATTGTTTGAGTGCAGATAGCGAAATGTTTTCAATTTAAAATAATTTACGTTGAAAAAAAGAAATCTTTATGTCATAAATCCCCAATTTATCAATATTTATTTTTTATTTTAAAGGTATTGTCCTACAGGACTTAAACCTAGACTTCTTTTTTCCCTATGGTATGGTTTTTTTCCTCTTGAAGTTCGTTTAGTTGTATAGCCGTTTGTTTTAGCCGGATGACAAACAAAGAGGGCAAAAAACACTTTTAATTTTAAGATGAACCTTATTTTTAGCTGGACAGTTCTACTACGCGGTGGTATGAAGCCGGTTGACCAATCGCATGAAAAAACTTCTTTACAGATACCACCGGTCGGCTGACCAAAAAAAAGATCTTAGGATCTGTTTTTTTTAGCTGTGGGAATAATTGACTTTAAACTTAATTTTTGTTTTTAGCCGTAAACGTTGAATAATGAGGATTGAGCGACATAGGGGAAAATAACGTATGTTTTTAGCGAACGGTTCAAAATCGCCGATATAGTGATCAGAGTGAGGAAGGATAACGGTATTGACAGCATCAATTGACACTAAAGAGCAGGACGTTCTTTTGGAGCTCGAAGATATTCATATGAGCTTTGGGAAGGTCCTTGCACTTGCCGGCGTCAGCCTGAAAATCCAAAAAGGCGAAATCCATTCTGTGATTGGACCCAATGGTGCAGGGAAAACAGTAATGATGAACTGTGTCAACGGACTGTACCGGCCGCAAAAAGGGGATATTTTTTATAAGAAACAGAATATAAACAAGCTCAAGCCCTTTCAACGAGCCCAGTTGGGCATCGCCCGAACGTTTCAGAAAGTGGAAGTTTTTGGCGGTATGACCGTACTTGACAATATTCGGCTGGGTCGTCATATCCATTTTAAATCAGGCCTTGCCAGCGGATCGATTTATTTGGGTAAGACAGAAAGGGAAGAGATTGAGCACCGAACCTTCATCGAAGAACGAATCATCGACCTTTTAGAGATTGAACATATTCGGCACAAGCCGGTGGGGATGCTGCCTTACGGCCTTCAAAAACGGGTAGAGTTAGGGCGAGCGCTGGCTCTGGAACCCGAACTTCTCATTTTGGATGAGCCTTTGGCTGGTCTTAATCTCGAGGAAGTCGAAGATATGGCCCGGTTCATTCTCGACATTAATGAAGAAGAGCAATGGGAAGTTACATGCCTTCTGGTCGAGCATGACATGGGTGTGGTCATGGATCTTTCAGACCGTGTTTTTGTCCTCAACTTTGGGCATATGATTGTTGACGATACACCTGATAAAGTTCAAGATCATCCTGAGGTGATCAAGGCTTATTTGGGTGAAGAGGACATGTACTTAACAAGAAGATAATTAGTTTCCATCCAGAAATGGCCCTTTTCCCGATGAGCGGCGTTCTCCGCGGGTTTCCGTCTGCGACGTACTCCAATGTACGCCTCAACGAAAACCCTTGTGCGGCCTTGCTCATCGAAATAAATTCTCATTTCTGAACTGGAAACTACTAGGGATTCGCTCAAAAATAAAGCAGTAGTTATATGGAGATTACAAAAGAGCTAACGATTCCAAAGCTTTTTTTTAAACAGGCCCGTAGGTACGGAAAAAATAAGGTGGCCATGCGCGAAAAAGAGTTTGGTATTTGGCGACCCATCTCCTGGGGCGATTATTTTGAAAATGTCAAGTATATCGCCTTGGGTCTGATTAGTCTGGGCCTCGAACCCGGAGACAAGGTTTCCATGATTGGCGACAACCGTCCCGAAGGTTTGTGGGCCGAAATAGCTGCATTGTGTGTCGGAGGTGTAGGGGTATGGTTGTTTCAAGACAGCTTGATCGAAGAAGTCAAGTATATTATTGATCATTCTGATACCAAATATATATTTGGCGAAGGTCAGGAAGAGGTGGACAAGTCGATATCGATTTTTGATGAATGTCCCAAACTTGAAAAGATTATATGGGATGACCCCAAAGGGATGCGGAATTATGATCAGGACTTTCTAATAAGCCTAAAGGAGGTCCAGCAATTGGGTCGGGAACTTGAACAAAAACATCCGGATCTTTTCGAAGAGATGATACAAAAAGGGCATGGTGATGAGGTGGCCCTCTTATTCTATACCTCAGGTACCACGGCACTGCCAAAGGGTGCGCTGCTGTCTCATTATAACATGTTGACCATGGGCCAAAACCTAATGGCCGTAGACCCCTGCCAGGAGGTGGACGATTATGTTTCTTATCTTCCTTTTGCGTGGATCGGAGAGCAAATGATGTCTATCTCCTGCGGCCTTCAAGTCGGGTACACTATCAATTTTCCTGAATCGACCGAAACAGCACAGGAGAATATACGGGAAATTGGTCCCCATGTGATGTTTGCCCCACCGCGTATGTATGAGCAGATGACGCGTACGGTCCAGGTTAAATATCTGGATTCTTCTTGGATTAAACGCAAATGCTACGAGATTTCTACTAAAATCGGGTATC
>CALANC010000429.1 GCA_937925895.1 uncultured Desulfobacterales bacterium | reverse complement strand
TGCTGTCTCAAATTTTATGGTTTGGTTATAAGATCGCCGAGGTGAGTTGCCCGACAAAGTATTTTGCTGAAGCATCATCAATTAACTTATATCGAAGCATAAAATACGGTTTCGGGTGTCTGGATACCGCCATAAAATATCGTCTGGCGAAAATGAATGTTACTACTTGCAAATTATTTCCTGAAAAAGAACAATCATGAATCATTACCATATCAACCGATTCCAGGATTTTTTTAAAGAAAATAAATATACGACGCTTAAAAACTACTTATATAATTATCATCTCCGGAAATTGGCTGTAGAAAAAAACCTTCAAAATGAAAACACGGAATTGATTTTAGAGGTGGGAAGTGGCATATCTCCTGTAATGATGAAATCCAGAGATATTATTTATTCAGACTTGTCTTTTTCAGCAATACAACTCCTTAAACATTCATATGGAAAAGGATATTATGTTGTCGCAGACGGCATTCGCCTGCCGTTTAAATCCGGAACTTTTTCTCACGCCATCAGTTCAGAGGTACTTGAGCATCTGTCTGATGATAGGCAGGCCATTAAAAAAATTGCCAGGGTTATGAAACCATCGGGCCATTTCATCGTTACCTTTCCCCACAGAAAATTTTACTTTGCCGTCGATGATCGTTTCGTTGGGCATTTCCGTCGTTATGAAATCAATGAGATGACAGATCGATTAAAAGATG
The DNA here is from genome assembly GCA_937925895.1 of uncultured Desulfobacterales bacterium. GTDB lineage: Bacteria > Desulfobacterota > Desulfobacteria > Desulfobacterales > UBA11574 > CALANC01. Next base: position 3,548 of record CALANC010000429.1, on the reverse strand, counting down.
CCGGGTTTAAACCGGTTGCTATACAAAAGGTTCTGGGTCCCCTTGAAAAAGTCACAATGTGTTTTGCAGTTTTATGTTTTTCCATTATCCAAAAGCTCAAGTCTGAAAAAGTAAAGGTACCCCGAAATTTAGTGCTAGTGAATATTTTTTCTTCAATATTTAAATGGGCTAATCTATATTATGCAATACTTGCCTGGCTAGATGCCAGGATTATGCCCCGCGCGCTCTCAACAGTTTTATTAATTAATTCAATTTTGTCAGATAGGCAAGAGGACGAAAGTTGATAATTAAAATGACATGAATGAAGTATTTTAACCAAACATGCTCTCTGGTTATTATCTTGACACAAGAGCTCGATCTTTTCTATAAGAGCATAGGTATAAAGATAAAGCAGTGTTTGAGTTATAACAGAAGGTAGAGAGTAATAGATATTAGAAGGCAAAAAAAGGAGTAATCGTGTACAAAGAAAAGACCATCGCTGTTGTTGTCCCTGCCTATAACGAAGAAGTGCTGATTGCGAAAACCATAACTTCCATTCCTGACTGGGTAGACAAGATTATTGTGGTAAATGACGCCAGTACCGACCGTACAGCCGAGATAGTTGAGGAAATGGCCAAAGAAGATTCCCGGATCTTTCAAATGGAGCATGAAACAAATCAGGGATGCGGAGGATCTCTTGCAACAGGATATAAATGGGCAAGAGATAATGATTTCGATATTTCAGTTAGGATGGACGGAGACGGTCAAATGCAACCGGAAAATTTAACTGATATACTTCTTCCTGTTGTTGAAGAAAGGGCTGATTATTCAAAGGGGAATCGTCTTTTCACAGGAGAGGCTTATAAAAAAATACCTAAAGCCAGGTATTTTGGCAACGCCTTTTTGTCTTTGATAACAAAAATCGTCTCAGGTTACTGGCATATTGCAGATTTTCAATCCGGATACACCGCAATTAACAAGAAGGCGCTCAATACTGTTGACTGGGACAAGATGTACAAACGTTACGGCCAGCCCAATGATCTCCTGATTCGGCTTAATGTACATAATTTTCGAGTGGCTGATGTCCCTGTTGAACCTGTCTATAATGTAGGTGAAAGATCAGGGATAAAATATAAAAAAATTATATTCACCCTAGGCTGGATGCTTTTTAAAATGTTTTTCTGGCGGATGAAGGAAAAATATATTATCCGCGATTTCCACCCATTGATTTTTTTCTATTTCTTTGGTTATTTATTTGGTCTTCTCACAATGATACTTTTTATCAGAATGTTCTATTCCTGGTATGAAATTGGTCACATTCCTCCGATTAATGCACTGGCAGCCATGTTTTCATTCATGAGCTCCAACCTGTTTACCCTTTTCGCCATGTGGTTTGACATGGAAGCGAATAAAGAACTAAAAGAGATCAGTATGTCAAGGAGAAGTAATGACAAACAAAATATAAGTAATTGAACGAAGTCAACTTTAGACCATTTACTCCTCTTTTATGAAAAACAATCAGTTAATATTCTTGAATATTCATATCCGGACTATTATAGTGGCAATATGAATAAATTAATTGACAGAATCTCGGAGCTTGCTCAATTGCAAATCCTGCTTTCATCATTCATCCAAAAATCATAATTTATGACTAAGCAACCAGATATAGTGTTTTCTTTTGGCAAAAACTGGCAAAAGTTTATTGGTTCATTAAACAAAGAAAGGATTCGGTGTGCTGAAAAATCGCTGAAAAATATGCTAAAGTTTGAAAATCTGGCTGGTAAGCGTTTCCTTGATGCCGGCTGTGGAAGCGGCATTTTCTCTCTGGCAGCCCTTAGGCTTGGAGCTGAAGAGGTTGTCTCTTTTGATATTGATGAAGACAGTGTAGCGTGTGCTAAATATCTCAGGGAGCGTTTCGGGCCGTTTCCGCAATGGCATATCACAACAGGCTCGGCCTTGGATCGTGACTTCCTTGGAAACCTGGATAAATTTGATGTTGTCTATTCGTGGGGTGTGTTACATCATACCGGCAAGATGTGGGACGCCCTCTCTAACATCATCATACCTGTTACTCCAGAGGGGACTCTATTTATCAGTATTTATAATGATCAGGGAAGGATAAGCAGATTGTGGAGGTGGATCAAATATGTTTATAATATTTCTCCAGGTCCGATAAAGATGTTGATGGCCGGTGGATATTACTCCATTGTTTTGTTGGTTAAAGCAGGACAGGGCGTTGCAAAGATGCAGCCACCAAGTAAGTGGTTTGAGTATGGCAGCGACCGTGGGATGAATATCTGGCATGATGTCGTTGACTGGATAGGAGGGTATCCTTTTGAAACAGCAACTCCTGAGGAAATTATCCATTTTTTTCAAAAAAATCAGTTCGATTTGAAAAACATTGTAAGAAAAACCGGCAGTGGGTGCAATGAGCTGGTTTTCAAGCAAACTATCTGAAATGAATATACTATGAGCATGTCACGATATTTCAAAGCTCTTTGTTGGTTTATTGCTGGGTCAAAATCCCAACGCCGGAGGGTCAGGCTTGAAGGCGCTCGTATTGCCGCATCTCTTTTTGGAGATTTTCCGATAGGCGAGGATCATAAACTCTGGTTGAAGGATAAAACTTTCAGAAAAAAATTTGCTGAACTATCACCCTTGAGCCCATATTCAGAAGAACGGAAATGGACTCTTCGTGAATTTGCTAGTTTCGTTCAAAATGTCCCTGGGAGTATGGCCGAGTGTGGGTGTTTCGAAGGAGGATCAGCCTATTTTCTCGCTCAGGCTAATCCGCAAGTTAAACTCCATCTTTTTGATTCGTTCGAGGGTTTATCTACTCCTACTGAGATGGACAACCCCAAAGATGAGACTATTCCGAAATGGGAACAAGGGGATCTAAGTGCCTCAGAGTCTAAAACAAGGCGTGTTCTTTCCCAATTTAAAAATGTCGTTTATCATAAAGGTTGGATTCCTGATAAATTTCATGAAGTTATTGATGAACAATTTAGACTCTTGCATATAGATGTCGATCTTTACCAACCTACATTTGATAGCCTTGAATTTTTTTATCCAAAGGTGAGTAAAGGAGGAGTTATCATTCTTGATGATTATGGATTTTCAACTTGCCCGGGTGCATTTCAAGCAACAATGGACTATATAGAAGAAAACAGAATTTCTGATCATATTATAACACTTACAACGGGACAAGGGATAATAATTAAAAAATGATCGAACATATATTTCAAATCTTTTGCGCAAATACTTCGATAATGTTCCCACCTCTGTGGATTTTATCGGAAAGAGATAAATATATCGCTAAAACTGAGTTTTTTAAACTGAGGGGCCATAGAGGAGTGTTTGCCAGGTTCGCTGTACCGAGCCTGCAAATTGCAAAGTTATGCTTCTTTAAAAGTAATGTTATTGTCTTTGGCTTGTAAAAATAGGTGTGATGTAGTGAATAGGGAGTGAAGGCAGGTTTTTTGCTCATATTCAATATTTTTTTTAATCTGTCAAGATCATTTAAGAACTGCTGTGGAACCTCTATTACCAAAAGTCCATTTTTTGTCAGG
>CALANC010000428.1 GCA_937925895.1 uncultured Desulfobacterales bacterium | reverse complement strand
TAAGGCTGCTCGTTCCATACAGGAGGCCTGCAAGGATAAGAGTACTGAATATTATGACAATAACCATTATCTTTTTCATTGTCTTTCCTCCCCTTGAATTTGTGTGATCATTCTCCTTTCTTGCTTACATAATACGGCTGATTTAACAGCAATTCAATCGGGGAGACCCTGTTTTCACACTTCGCAATCCCTGATTTGAGACGTAAAAAACCCTCAGCAGGAATACTGAGGGCCGTGAGAGTGGGGTTATACCAGTGGAACGCAAATATTCACTATTTGCTGTTTTATCGCCTAGAAATACCTCTCAGGCTTACAGAATGGCGTTCTAAGACGACTTAGTATTTCGTGCCTTCTCTACTTCTTTCACCAGCCGTATTCCCATCTGGTATGCTATATTCATTCTTTCTAAAAAGGCTTCTTCCTTTATGGTTTCCACACTACCGACAAAGAGCCTGTCAGCTGTGTCAACCTGTTCTAGCATTAAGTGAGCTTCCATAGCCTCATAACATGGGCCACCCATCGGTTCGCTAAATTCATCACTGCAGTTGCCAGTAACTATCATGGAAGCCTTCTTTTTAAAGTTAGCTGGCACACGTGAAAAGGGCAATCCCGTGTCCGAATCCGGAACCCTGTATGTGAGAGCTATTTTTCTTTCCAGGAACCTCTTCATCAGTGCGGTTATATACCCATCATACACCGGGCTTGCAAACAAGTAGCCATCAGCTTTAATATATTCTTCCAGTATTGAGGCCGCATCATCTTCTAAAGAACATTCCCCGATGAGTAAATCTGGATTATTTAAAAAGCAGTTGCTGCATCCCCTGCAGTCCATAATATTATAATTGATCAGTTCAAATAATTTTGTTTCAGCACCCGCACTTTCAACACCATCAAGAGCCTTTCTCAACAATTTGCTGCAGTTTCCATTAAGCCGTGGACTACCCAAAAAACCTAATATCTTCATTTTAGACACCCTTCATGATGGTTTATAGTAACGTTTTGTTATTGGTTCAACTCATACGAGTCAAGGGCAAGCGTATTACAATTATGAAGATGTAGTAAAATTACCAATTTCTCCAGAGATTGTAAAGGAAAGATAAAGAGTAATTACGAAATGCAGGTAGTCCTTCATGGTTTAATTCGCTAAAAATTTCCTTGGAGTTACTATTACACTTTGTAATATACAAAACCCCATTTTGCATGTTACGTAACAAAACCTACAATCGGCATGAGACCAGGCAGAGTTACACTTTGATGTTGTAACATTGACAAATTCGTAAAGTCGGGAACCCACATATTGTGTATCTCCATTTCACCCAAAAAGTTTAAGATACTGCAAAAATCCTACAATCCCCCGCCAGCAAAATTTATTGTAACATTCTTTTGGTATTGTTGACTCTCCTAACCCAGATAAAGCCCCCAGCATTCCTGCTGAGGGCAAAATATTTTCCGCTTTCGTCTTCCACCTAGTTACAGCTTGTTCTGGTAGCAATGGAGGACGAGATTGGCTTTAGGGCAAGTCGTTACTCATCAAGTGCTTTTACAAATTTGCCGTTCTCCCATATCCCACGCTCAACTCTACCATTAGGATATGTAAAAGTTCCCTGACCGTTGCGTTTACCATCCTTAAACTCGCCTACGTATTTCCTACCATAAGGCGACATTAAAGTTCCCTGACCGTTGGCTTTATGATCCTTAAACTCACCTACGTATTTTTCACCATCAGTAAACGTTATAGTCCCCTGTCCGTGGTATTTACCATCCCTAAACTCACCCACGTATTTATCACCATTAGGATACGTGTAAGTTCCCTTACCGTTGGGTCTACCATCCCAAAACTCACCTATATATTTTTCACCATCAGGATACGTTAAAGCTCCCTGACCGTTAATACAATTTCCCTGTATACATCCATAATGTGTACCCCCACATGACATTGAACAAAGAAAAAGGACAACTAAAGCAGTAGTTAAGTATAGGGAGTTAAATTTGTTCATTGAGCACCTCCCAAATTCTTACAGAGGGTTAATATTAACAAGCTCCACCTTATCCATTATGATGATATATGCTTAAAACATGTTCTGCTAATTTTTGCAATAAAAAAACCCCCAGCATTGTGACTGAGGGGGTCATTTGTACTTATTTAAGGACGTTATTGACAATTGACATGACAGTTTAAAAACACTATAAAGAAAGGGATGGAAAGATCGGGATAATTTCATAACAAACAGGGAGGTGCTACGAGTGGCAGAAAAATACGTTGGATTAAAATCATGTCCTTCATGTAAAGAATTACAAAATTCCATAAGAGAGGAGTGTACCAATTGCGGACATGACTTCACAAAAGTCCTTACAGTGAGTGACAATAAACAAAGACATGGTTGCTTAACCGCATGGTTAATTTTCATGATTATCGGTAATTCAATATCGGCCCTTATTTATCTTATAGACCCTGGTATGGTTCAGGTGGATGCTTCAGAAGGGACATTTCTATTACTTGCGTTTCTTGGAGCATTTAACGTTATGTGTGCAATCGCATTGCTTCAGTGGAAAAGGTGGGGATTTTATGGATTTTGCGGGACTGCTGTTATTTCATGCTTTATTAATGTTTCTCTTGGATTGGGTATTGTGTCAGTGATTTTTGCACTTATTGCTGTGGGAGCACTATTTGGCATGCTTAACATAGGTCAAGAAAGAAAAGCATGGCCAAAACTAGAATAGGTTTAATGATTTAGGGCAAAATGTTTTTCACTTTCGTCTTCCACCTAGTTACAGCTTGTTTTGGTAGCAAAATGGTAGCAGAGAATTTAGGAGTCCCACCCCCTCCACCGGAGGGTCGATATATGTGATAAGTCGGGTTATCCTACACAATAAATTTTCCAAGTCGTCATTCTACCACCATCAATCTCAGCAATAATCAAATCTGAATATTCAATGTGTGGCATTCATGTCACTTCCCCATACACCGCCAATAGTCGCCCTGCCGGTATCGGCTGTAAAACACCTTCAATAGGGTGATTTTGATATTAACATACAAAGTCCTTGCTGTGGGGCCTGATTTAGGATGTGGGGCTTGCGATGCTGAGTGGAATCTGGTTCCGGGATAGGATTGAAGTATTAAGCTACGCTCTATTATTGATCAGTTTTAGCCTTTGAAAAGACTATTGAAAAACCCATTGACAAATCAAAGACATAATCTCATCGTAAAAAATAACACCGGTGTTCCTGAAAAAGTAGCGATGAAAATCTCTGGCCATAAAACAAGATCGGTATTTGACCGTTACAACATAGTCAACGAAACCGATCGAAAGAAGGCTGCCACGAGCCTATCACAGTTCCACGAGGAAAGTCATGGGCACAATCAGCATTTCAAGGAGGTTAAGAGCAAATGAGAGAAATAGATAATTGATTAAAAAACAAGTGCCTGGGGCGAGAATCGAACTCGCACAGGGCGAACCCCGAGGGATTTTAAGTCCCTTGCGTCTACCAATTCCGCCACCCAGGCACCGTTACAAATCAAGCAGTTATGTAGGAGTGCCGACGATATGATCCCTGGTTGAATACTTTATAATATTTTTAAAAAGTTGTGTCAATTCATTATTAAGTGGTATTACCTGTGTGGTATCTTCCTTTGTATCTTCAGTTCTTAACCGAATAAAACCACTCTTTAAATCATTGGTTTCACCTGCTACAATATAACCCTCATCCGATGTTTTTTTTATAGGATAAGCTGGTTTACTCCATAGCTAACCTGGCACTAAAACAAATAACTACAATGACCCCAAATAACCTTTTCATCTTTCCCTCCCCCAAACAACTAAACCCCACCTTCTCAGCATCTCTGTCTGAGAAAAGCAGGGTTTATGTCTAATGTTGTTTTCACTGGCCCACTCCTTACAATATAAATCTACACGTAT
>CALANC010000427.1 GCA_937925895.1 uncultured Desulfobacterales bacterium | reverse complement strand
TTGTTGAATACTGAAATCTTCCTTGAAGATGGTGACTCCACCAAGAATCAAAAGTATGGGGGCAAGTTGTATTAACACCTGGGCAGCCCCGGGGCCGGTCCTGGTTAGCCCCAGCAAATATAAGATGTAGTTCCCACAGAGCCCGATAGCCGCTATCAACAATGTAATAACAATTTTATTGTTTGTTCCCCTTAAATGAGGGATGCCCTTCTTACATGACAAGATAGAAAATGAAACTATGCCAGCGAAGAGAAAGCGATACCATGTTATTGTGTATGGATCCATGTAGGACATCATCGCTTTTAATGCAATAGGGAGTATCCCCCAGAGCAGAGCCGAAAAAAGGGATAACAGCAAAGCATATTTCCAATTACCTGTAGGAGTGTGTAAACCAGTCATTTGGTACTAACCAATTAAATTTTTGACATTTCTTTGCTTGCCCCATCATCTAGGGAATTTCGAAGTGCAAAATCAGGGTTTTGCTTATTGAATAGAAATCTTTTTCTGTTACTATAGTAAACAAATAATAAAATTAGAAAAGGTTTATTGAATGGACAAAATGGATATAAAGATTGAGAAGGATGTATTGAATAAGACTACCAAGTGTAATTGTGATTTTAGCTGCTTATCAGGAGATAGTACCTGCAGGTGTGAAGTTATAGAAATGACAGGAATTTCATCAATTAAAGTCATTCCTAATCTCCATACGCCGTGTTCTTACCACTTACCCTTTCATAAGTCTCATTTTTGTGTTTGTCCTACAAGAAGAGAACTTTACAAACAATACAAAATATAATCTCATTCTTTGGCATAGTTTTTACAAATAGCCCTTCAGCCCATCAAGCTGAGGGGTTTTATTATGCCATCAATTGACGCTGCTTTAAGATGCGTGTGAAATTGAGATGGACAATAAGTGTCACTAAGTCTGATAGTGATGGAATTATGGGGGTTCTGAAGCTAGTAGGTGGAAAGCTGTAACTATAAGAAAAACGGGATAAAATAGATGGTGGCTAAGGCGAGAATCGAGCTCGCACAAGGTAATTCCCACCAGACTCTGAAGCCAAGAACTTATTTTTATATAGTACTACATCTGTGCTATATTTAAAAGTACTTATTTGGCTTTGGCATTTTTCTCATTAAACTGGTTGCAGTGGTATGAGGAGATGGGTAAAATGCGGGATGGATTCAGCAAGCACTACAAAGGCATCATTTCCCTAACGGGATTATGCACATCTCACGGGTAAGCCTTCTCTAATTTTTTTAGTTCCTTGGCGAGGTAGCCCACCACAAACACCAGGAGTCGGAGGTATGAAGGATGGCAAAGAATAAATTTTATGCAGTTGCCCGTGGTTTTAAACCCGGGATTTATGATTCCTGGTATGGTGGTGATGGTGCTCAAGTCCAGGTAAATGGATTTCCAGATGCTCACTTTCAAGGGTTCGTAACCCGAGCTGAGGCAGAAGAGTGGTTTGTTAAGAATAAAAATAGACCGTCCTCATCCTCTAAAAAGAAGAAAACTAAACCTTTGAAAAGTGAAACTGTAACACAGGTTAAATCAGCATCGAAGAAAGCAGGAAGTGAAGATAGTTCCTCCCCAACAAAAGGTATACCAAATCCCCGTAAGATTGTCATCTATACAGACGGTGGGTGTTTTATGAACCCTGGACCGGGGGGGTATGGTATCGTGTGTGTAAAAGGGAAGATAAGGAAAGAGTATTCAGGTGGTTTCAGAAAAACTACCAATAACAGAATGGAATTGATGGCATGTATTGTTGCTCTGAAAACCTTGAGAGCAAAGCATGCGATTACTATTTTTAGCGATTCAAAGTATGTTGTTGATGGTATCAGTAAAGGTTGGGCTGAGAAATGGCAAGCAAATGATTGGAAGAGGGCAGGGCAAGAAAAAGCAGAGAATGTTGATTTGTGGTCAGAGTTGTTAAAGCTATGTGATAAACATACGGTGGATTTCCAATGGGTAAAAGGCCATGCTGGTAATCCCGAAAATGAGAGATGTGATAAACTTGCAATGGCAGCGATGTCGAAGAAGGGGTTGCCCCCTGATAGCAATTATGAGGCGGGCAAAACAAAGATTTCACCTTAGGATAAGAATTCCCGTAGAAGCAGTAAATTTTAATTATCAAGTGATTCTGTTTAAACCCACGTGCTCTAATAAAATAGAAAAAAGTAACACTTAGGCGATTTTATCCTTGATAATGTTTTACATATAAACTAAAATAGCATATTAAGAAAGGGTTTTCTGAATACTCATTGAGGAGGGGAATATGGAAAAGGAGGGTATGGCTGAAGGAAAGGCTATTGGCAAGGATGAATTTTTTCACAAAGGGCAAAGGGTTATTTATAAAGGACGGGAAGCAAAAGTAATAAATGTAAATCCTGTCTTTACTATAAGAATAGAAGGAAAACATGAAATTATCTGCGGAAACATTGCCAATGAGTTAAGTTTACAAGGAAGTTAATCCTGATATAAAAAAATGTTGATAGGGTCACTGCCCTTCAGCCTGTAAAGCTGAGGGGTATTTTTGTCATCAAATGAAACTATCTTTACCTGTTCACTAAAAAAGTGATCC
>CALANC010000426.1 GCA_937925895.1 uncultured Desulfobacterales bacterium | reverse complement strand
TTTCTTGCGCCGCTTTCAGCAGGTTACCGACAACATACAACCCCGGCATGACGTGATCAAAGCATATGGCCCGGGCGCCGGATTTATTGAGAACAGAACGTGCCCACCGAATGTCATAGCAGCCGAAACGAAGGAGCCTGTAGAAAAGAGTCCCCACCTGACCGGCAAAATATCCACGCAGCCTCTTATAAAATGGCGGCCCCTGACTATCGGGTACGAATCTTTTTTGGCCGGCAAAAGCTTTGTGCATAGCAGAATTCAACAGTTCATGAAGCCTGCCGCAATGGCCATCAAAATGATTGTGCAAATAATCGACGGTTACTCCCAGATCTTCCAGAAAACGAAGACGATAATCGCCGCGATGGTCATAGCGCGGGTTCATACAGTAAACCGCTACCGGATGATTGTCCGCGTTCATCTTCCACGCCACAGGTGTCAGATGGTCAATGTCGTTAAAGTGCCTGACAAAAAAAAGGTACATTCGAAAACCTCTTCTGGCATATGATTGGGCGCAGGCATCATATCAAAAGAATCAGATCGTGTCCAACCAGAGGCCTATTCGCCTGTCCGGATGCATCCATGCAAAATACGGATGAGAAAGATATCATGGCAATTATTCAAGGCAATGGTCACCATCGCCGGAGTCTTGATACCGGTGACCTGAGTATGTCCCTTGGGTTTTTAGCGCTTGAATGTTCGGCAGTGCCTGTGGTACAAGATGTCACCCCTAAGATTCATGCTTTATTGTAGAATAACGCACTGATATTTATGTGAAATAAACTTAATATTGAACAACGGACAAACTCATAAGAGATGAAAATATTTTTCTTGATGCGCAATTCGATATACCTTCGCAATTACCAATCCATAGTACGCTTGCTGGCCGACAGAGGTCATCAGATCCTGCTGGGTTTCGGTAAAATAGACGAAGCTTTCTCTAAAGCGGCGATCACCGAACTGGTAAACGAAAATTCCAGAATTCGCTACATTATTTTCTCTCAGCGCAACTGGCTTTGGAGGCGACCGGCCGACTTCATACGCACACTGCAAACCTATGTGCGCTTTTTAGATGGGCGCTACAAAGACTCATATAAACTTAGAGCAAGAGCTGCTGCTCTATTGCCGGGCATTATCCGTCGGATTGTCAAAATGATCGTCGACCATAATGATTCAAAAAGATGGCCTTTCATCTATTTTTTGCGAAGGATCGAAAGCGCCATCCCGCTGGACCCTTTTATCGTAAAGTTTTTTAACGATAATCGACCGGATGTGTTTTTAATTACACCGCTGATCGATCTGCACGCCAAACAACTCGACTGGCTGAAGTGTGCGAAGTCGCTGGGTATCAAATCCGGTCTGTGCGTTGCCAGCTGGGATAATCTGTCAAACAAAAGCTTGATTCAAACAGAACCGGATGCCGTAATGGTCTGGAACGAAATTCAACAGCAGGAAGCCGTCGAACTGCATCATATTTCCGCTTCCAAAGTTGTCGTCACTGGCGCACAATGTTACGATCGCTTATTTGCGCATCAACCCGCTACTTCCAAAAAAGAATTCTTTCGCAAAGTCGGTCTCTTGGAAGAAGGAGAGTATCTCCTCTATTTATGCTCATCGAAGTTTATCGCCCCGAACGAAGTAGACTTTATTCGAAAATGGATTTTGCGCTTGAGACGTTCGGATGATCCGGCAGTCAACAGGATCGGCGTTTTAGTCAGGCCCCATCCCCAAAATGCAGACCAGTGGCGTGACATAGATCTTTCTGACTATGGCAACGTTGCCATATATCCACGGGAAGGTGCCAATCCCATCCGGGGTAATTCCTTTGATGATTTCTTTGATTCAATGTATCACAGTGTTGCGACGGTCGGCATCAATACCAGTGCCATGATCGAGTCCGGGATTTTAAACAAACCGGTTTTTACGATTTTATCTCCTCAATTCCGCAACACCCAGAATGGGACACTTCATTTTAATCACCTGGTTCAAGGCGGGCTCCTCAACATCAGCAGCAGCCTGGACGAACATATTGAGCAATTGAGCCGCGTGTTGGCCGGTCGCGAAGTCTATCAAGCACACATTAGACAATTCATCAAAAACTTTGTTCGGCCGCACGGGCTGGAGGTCGAAAGCACGCCCATCTTTGTAAAATCTGTAGAAACTTTAAATCAACAAATGATATCACACTCAACCGAAAACTCATGGAAAGGCACATTTGTGCGGTTGTTGCTGTTTCCATGGGCTGCACTTTCTTATGCACCTAAAAAGGCTAACGAAATAATATCAAAAGAAAGAGATGATGATGATCAAAACTGATGGAAAATCCTGGCCGCCAAACCAAATCAAAAAAAGGTGGTACAAGACTTGGCATCGAATTAATCGGAAACTAAAAAAGGAAATCGAAATATTTGACGGCCAGAGAACTTTTATGTTCCGATGTGATAATATCCATGAACTGCGGCGATCGATGAGAGTCTTTATAAAAGAACCGGGAACAATTGAATGGATAAAAAACTCACTCAGGCCCGGGGACGTGTTTTATGATATCGGATCAAATATCGGCATCTATACCATTTTTGCTGCCAATTTTGTCGGAGAGCAAGGTAAAATATATTCATTTGAGCCTCAAAGTGTTAATTTTTCGCGACTTCTGGATAATATCGACGCCAATCATTTCTTTGATAGAATCATCCCTTGCAATTTCGCACTCCACGAAGAAAAAGGTTATTTTGATTTTATATACTCAGATCATGAATCCGGTTCTGCGCATCACCAGCTTATTAAAGGAAATAAACACAAAGCGAATGCTGGCAATGATAAAATGTTAGAGCTTAAATATGCCACGACGATTGATGACTTAATTGAAAGCAAAAAAGTACGGCCACCGCAACATGTTAAAATAGACGTTGATGGAAATGAGATGTCAATATTGAAAGGAATGAGCCTGCTTTTAAAACATACAGACAGACCAAAATCGATACAGGTAGAACTTGATGAAGACCACAAAAAAGAAATTTTGGACTTCATGAAATCAAA
>CALANC010000425.1 GCA_937925895.1 uncultured Desulfobacterales bacterium | reverse complement strand
TTGGCATCTTCAGCTGCAAAAAGCAACTCAATTTCTGATATAATCGTTGTTTCATCGGTATCTTTTGCTGTCGAAAGTTCCATTACCAAAAGCGTTTGTGCTGTATCGTAAAGTTTACGCTCTCCAAAAGAAAGGTCTTTGGTTAATTTCAGCAACGAAAGATCTCTAAATACCTCTGCAACATCATAAAGAGAACCGGTTCTAAGTTTATCCATGTAATCTCTGTATCTACGATTCCAGGTCTGGGTTTCAACAGGTATTTCTTGCCTTTTTTTTATGACTTCGTATATTTTGGGGATTTCTTCTTCATTAATGATGCCCCTTAAACCGACCTGTTCTACATTCCAGGTGGGAATCATAATGAGCATTCCGTTTTCAAGAATTTTCATCATGTAAAAATCGTGCGTTTCCCCATTAACGATTCTTTTTTCAATTGAGTTAATCCGCCCGACACCATGCGCAGGGTAAACAGCAAGGTCTCCTACCTTAAACTGGGACACCTTTTTTTTGTTTGTTTTTGTCTTTTCTTTAACCTTCTTCTTATTCATTTTAACACCGATATATCTAATTTATACGTTCGCAACAGACGTTAATTAGGCCGTCAAAATTTTTGATCGTTATTTATATCACACATTCCACCGACAATCAATAAAAAAGGATTGGCGCAATAAAGGCGCCAATCCCAGTTATTAAAACCCAATCAATTCAAAAATTTTATAGTAAAAACGGTACCATGAGCAATGCTACAACATTCAATATCTTAATCATCGGATTCACGGCAGGACCTGCGGTATCCTTGTAAGGATCTCCTACGGTGTCACCGGTTACAGCTGCTTTGTGTGCTTCACTGCCTTTGCCGCCCAGGTGTCCGTCTTCTATATATTTCTTGGCATTGTCCCACGCAGCCCCGCCAGTGGTCATGGAAAGCGCCACAAAAACACCGGTAACGATACTCCCGATGAGCAGTCCACCCAGAGCGACCTTGCCCAACAAGAAACCGACAATAAGCGGCGCCACAACCGGCAGAAGAGCCGGAAAAATCATTTCTTTTAAGGCAAACTTGGTGACGATGTCAACGCAGGCGGCATAATCGGGTTTGGCAGTTCCCTCCATTATACCCGGAATTTCGCGAAACTGGCGACGAACTTCCTCGACTACCGCGCCACCGGCATTGCCAACAGCTTTCATGGCAATCGAAGCAAACAGGTAGGGTAAAAGGCCGCCGATAAAAAGGCCGATGATAACATTTACATCGGACAGGTCGAACCTAATGGCAGCAGCACCTTTTTCGCCGTGCAGAGCAAATTCTTGTACATAGGCAGCAAACAACACCAAGGCTGCCAAGCCGGCAGAACCGATGGCGTAACCTTTGGTAACCGCTTTGGTGGTATTTCCAACCGCATCGAGCGGATCGGTAACCGCCCGGACACTTTCATCCAGTTCGGCCATTTCGGCAATACCACCGGCATTGTCTGTAATGGGTCCGTAGGCGTCAATGGCAATGACCATTCCGGTCATGGAGAGCATGGACATGGCCGCCATGGCGATACCGTAAAGGCCGGCAAAGTAATATGCCAGATAAATGGAGACACAGATTGCCAGAACCGGTGCCGCCGTGGCCTGCATGCTCACAGCCAGACCGGCAATGATATTTGTGCCGTGGCCGGTTGTGGATGCATTGGCAATGTCTTTAACCGGTCCGTAAATGCCTGTGTAGTATTCTGTAATAATCACAATAACAACAGTGAGAATAAGCCCGATAAGCGTCGAATAGTAGATTTCCATTATAGAAATATCACCCAATCCGCCCATGTATTTGTGACAGGCATAGTAGAAGGCAACGCCCGCCAAGATGGCCGCGCCGAACATACCCTTATACAATGCGCCCATGATGTATTCACCTTTTCCGAGTCTCACAAAGAATACAGCGATTATGGAAGCAAGGATTGAAATGGCGCCGAGTATCAGCGGGAATTCGGTTGCCATGGGAATTTTGGGAAAGAGAAGATGACCGATAAGCATAGCGGCAACAGCCGTCACCGCATAGGTCTCGAAAAGGTCGGCTGCCATACCGGCACAGTCGCCCACATTGTCTCCAACATTGTCTGCAATCGTCGCCGGATTTCTTGGATCATCTTCGGGAATGCCGGCTTCAACCTTGCCGACAAGGTCGGCACCCACGTCAGCTCCCTTGGTGAAAATACCACCACCGAGCCGGGCAAAAATGGAAATCAGACTGCCGCCAAAGCCAAGCGCCACCAGAGCGATAACATCATGGGTTGCGGCATAGTACCCGGCTACAGAGGTCAGTGCCAAACCGGCCACCATCATACCGGTAACAGAACCGCCCTTAAAGGCCATAGATAGACCCGCCGCAAGCCCTTGTTTGGCAGCTTCCGTCGTTCTAACATTGGCTATTACCGATACCCGCATGCCGACATACCCGGCGATAAATGATGCCGTCGCCCCAATCAGAAATCCAATGGCTGTCTTGGCACCCAGGGTGAGAAAGATGATGATGAAAATGATGATACCGGCAATACCCATACTTTTTAGCTGGCGGTTGAGATAAGCAATTGCACCTTCTTTAATAGCGCCGGCAATTTCCTGCATTTTTTCATCTCCGGCAGGTGCTCCTTTGACAATGCCTGCCAAAAGCATCGCAAACAGCACGCCTATTACTCCGATCATTGCGCACATAAACGGTAAATTATTTGTTAATAATTCCATTCTTTCCTCCATCTGAATAATTAGCTTGAAATTACAATTCTTCTGCTGTTGAACTTGTTCATTCCTTCCTTTGTACCGTTACAAAGGATGGTAACGACAGCATCCTGAGCCGTGGTGATGACTTGCTTTAAAACTCCTTTTTCGTCTGTGTTAAACCTACTCAAAACATGATCGGTAACACTGATTTCAGCCTCAGGTCGCCCGACACCAATACGAAGTCGCACAAAATCACCTCCGCCAAAGGCATCTATTAACGATCTAATTCCTTTATGTCCCCCATCCCCTCCTTTCTCTTTTATTTTTAATCTTCCAAAAGCAAGATCTATGTCATCATGAACAACCAACATATCCTTGAATGATATGCTTAAAGCTTCGGCATATTTTTTTACAGAAGGCCCGCTTCTGTTCATAAAAGTCATGGGTTTTACAAGAATAAAGTCGATTCCCCTTGTGGATCCATGACCAAGTAGTAAATTAGGAAACGGTTTTCTTTTTTTAAGAAAAGTGGAAAAGGAACCGGCAACTTCGTCCACTACCATGAACCCGGCATTGTGACGGGTTTTTGCATAGGCATCACCCGGATTTCCCAGCCCCACAACCATCCATAGGCGGTTTTGCTGCATAGGTAAAATCCATAATTATTCTTTTTCACCGGTTTCTGGTGCTTCCTCTTCTCCCTCTGCAACCTCGCCTTCGATCTCTTCTTCCTCTTCTTCTTCAGGCTCTTCTTCAACTTTGGGGCTGAGAATCGTCACTATCGTAATATTCTCTTCATACAAGAACTCGATATCACCTTCCAGAGAAATGTCTTCGATATGGATCGCATCTCCCATATCAAGATCGGTTATATCGATCTCAATCGACTCCGGAACTTTTAAAGGCAAACATAATATTTCGAGTTCCCGTCTTATTATCTGGAGTATACCGCCAAGTTCCACGCCTTTGGATTTACCTGTTGTTACAACAGGAACTTTAACCTTTACTTTTCGATCCATGGCAATTTCGTAAAAATCTACATGGTGGAAATTACGTGAAACCGGATGGGTCTGCAATTCCTTTATCATTACCATGGCGGATCTGGTATCTGTTTCACTGTTTTTAATGATAAGGTTTAGAAATAACTGCCCTGCCCCACTTTTTTTAAGGGCCTGGTCAAAATCGTTTGTATTCACCGAAAGCCGTACAGGTTCCGTCCCGGGACCATAGAGTACGGCTGGAATTTGCCCGGCCATTCTTAGTCTTCGTGCTGGCCCGTTGCCTGTTTCTGTTCTTGGGATTGCTTTCAATTCAATAAAATCCAATGCTTAACCTCCATGAAAAACTTATTTATACAAATAAAGATGCAACCGAATCCCCCCTGTAGCTGCGTATAATTGCCTCGCCAAACAGTGAAGCAATAGAAAGCACCTTTATCTTACCACTCTCTTGGGCATTATTCTTTAAGGGGATCGTATCTGTCACAACCACCGTGTTTAACGGAGAATCTTCAATACGTTTTATTGCCGGGCCTGACAGTACGGCATGGGCACAGCTTGCATGAACCTCTTTGGCACCATTTTTCATAATAGCGCTTGCCGCCTCGACCAGGGTACCGGCGGTGTCAACCATATCGTCGAGTATAACTACAACTTTTTCGGTTACATCACCGATAATTGCCATCGCCTTGGCTTTGTTTGGCGCTTCCCTGCGCTTATCAACAATGGCAAGTCCGGCATTCAGGCGTTTTGCAAAAGCTCTTGCCCTTTCGACTCCTCCAGCATCTGGAGATACAATTACCAGATCATCATTAAAGTGCGTTTTAATATGGTCGATAATCACCGGAGCAGCAAAAAGATTGTCCACGGGAATGTTGAAAAACCCCTGTATTTGGCCGGCATGCAAATCCATTGTAATGATCCTGGTAGCGCCGGCGGTCGTTAAAAGATCCGCTACCAGCTTCGCGCTTATGGGAACACGGGGTGCAACTTTTTTGTCCTGACGTGAATAGCCGTAATAAGGGATTACCGCTGTAATGCTTGTCGCCGAGGCTCGCTTGAAGGTATCGATCAACAGGAGAAGTTCTACCAGGTTGTCATTTACCGGTGAACAAGTAGATTGGACAACGAAAACGTCTTTTGCCCTTACATTTTCAACGATTTCAATTTGTATCTCACCGTCACTGAATCGTTTTACCATTCCTCCGCCGAGAGGAATGTTAAGATAGTCACAAATTTTTTTGGTCAGGGGTTGGTTTGAATTCCCTGAAAAAACTATAAAACCGGACATGTAGTCACCGTTTGATCCATTTAGAGTCCAATGAAAGGTAAGATTTGTTTTTGACCTTAAGCAAACCGAATCTGGCTGGGGCGGGAGGATTCGAACCTCCGAATGCAGGAACCAAAATCCTGTGTCTTACCGCTTGACGACGCCCCATAAAGAAAGATGCAAGTCAACTTTCGAGGTCTCTTCCCTGAAGGATGAATCCTTGATCTTGCATCATCATATCAGCGAGATAAATATGCCACTTGTCGTTTCGAGAAAGCGTCTCGCTTGCCTTCTCGGCCTTTTCTGAATCAGAGAAAAGTCCAAAAACCGACGGTCCACTGCCCGACATTAAGGCACCTATGGCACCTTGATTTAAAAGTGTCTTCTTTACTTCCGAAATGGCAGAATACTTTGATTCAACAACGGTTTCCAGATCATTGCACAAGTGGTATCCCGGGTCAAAATCTTCCTTTTCCAAAAGGACTTGTTTAAGTTTTTTTTTACATTTTGTCAATCCCAAATTCAAACTTTTATAAACATCGGCCGTCGAGATTCTGAATCCAGGAAAAACCACTAAAATCTTATGATTTACCAATCCATGGTAAGCTTTTAGTTTTCCACCAATTCCTGAAGCTATTGCCGGTTTTCGGAAAATAAAAAATGGTATATCTGCTCCAATTGAAAGTCCCATGGACATCAACTGTTCCATGGTAAAGGGATAACCATAATGGTGGTTTAATCCAAGCAAGACGGCGGCGGCATTGCTGCTACCCCCACCCAGACCGGCAGCAACCGGAATATTTTTTTTTATGGTAATGCTCACGCCTCCATGTGGATTAAATTTGGTGGAAAAAAGAATTGCAGCTCGATAAGCTAGATTGGTTTCATCTTGCGGAACGTCTGGATGATCACAGGAAACGGTTGTTTCTTTAACGTCTAATGCAAGCGAAACAGTATCATAAATCCCGATGCAGCATATCAGTGAAACCAAATTATGATATCCGTCTTTTCTTTTTCCTGTAATGTGTAAAAACAGGTTTATTTTGGCAGGAGAAAGAATTTTCATTTGTTCGGGAAAGCAGTGTTGATGAACTCGAGAAAAGCCGTTTATCCTTTCATCTTTACATATATCATTCTCAAGTCATACAAGATATTCTTCAGCATGTTTTTCTCATCCTCTGTTAAGTTCCCACGAGTTTTTTCCTCTATCATGCCTAAAATATCTATCGTCTGTTTTGCCAGGGGTAAATTTTTTGTCATTTTACCGGAAGCCGGATCTTCTATTATGCCAAGTTGCATAAGTGCAGAAGAATTCATAGAAAATATAAAGGTTGGAAAATTGATTTCCGGTAGGGGATAGTCTTTTTCATCCCCCTCTTTTTCTGCTTCCTCTCTTACCGCCTCCTCTTCCGGTACCTGATTCTTAGCTTCCTCTTTGGAAGGCTCTGCCTTTTCCTCTTTTTCTTTTTTTTCGGTATCTTTTTCGGCAAAGATTCTTTTATCTTTTATAATAAAATCTTTTTTCTCTGGCATTCCTACCTCCTTTTAATATACAATTATTCGGATAGATTTAACAAAGATATTTGATCATTTCAAGCATATTAAGTATTACAATTTCAAGTCATGCCATTTTCTTCAAGACGCCATGAAATCCGCCTTAACCTTCTTTGTAAGAATTGCGAATTGAAAGATCAAGGAATTAATCTGTGAGCAAAACAGACGATTCAAAAAAATCCAAAGGTCTGATCTGGCCGGAACTCATACGAGGGGCCCTTGTCAAAAGGTACAAACGATTCATGGCAGATATAGAGTTGAAGAACGGCAAAATGGTTACGGCACACTGTCCCAATTCGGGTAGCATGCAGGAATGCTGTGAACCGGGCAGGCCGGTCTATTTGTCCTTCCATAACAATCCGAAAAGAAAGCTCAAATATACCTGGGAGCTGATAGAAATGCCTACGTCTCTGGTTGGCGTAAACACACAAATCCCAAATAAACTCGTCACCAAAGCAATAAAAACCGGATTGATTGGTGAACTTGACGGCTACGACGGGGTGGTCCGGGAAGTCAAAACCCCAAACAACTCTCGACTCGACATTTTGTTGAGTCGGGGGGAAACAAATTCTTGCTTTGTGGAAATAAAAAACTGCACCCTGGTGAAAGACGGAATCGCTTTTTTCCCGGATGCCGTGACCTCAAGAGGCCTCAAACATCTTGTTGAACTGCGTTCTCTTGTTGCAGAAAACACCCGCTGTGTCATGTTCTATCTGATACAGAGAATGGATGCCCATACGTTTCAACCTGCCGACCATATAGATCCGGCATACGGAAGGGAATTAAGACGTGCGGTAGAAAACGGAGTGGAAACAATCGCCTATGATGTAAGGATCGATTTGGCCTCAATTACGATAAACAAGAAAATTCCCTGCAGATTATGAAATGCGGGAAACGATCAGATCCCCTATCTTTTCCGCCGATAGGCCAAAAAGCTGCTGCATCTCTATTAGCTCAATGTAGTGGTCATCCCAGGCGACACTGCTTTCCTGAACGATGTTTTTGACACGTTCATGCTTTCCACCCAGTGCCTTTGTCTTTACCTCCAGAGGAACATTCTCATTAAATGAAATGGTCAACAAAAGGATGTATTCAATCAAGTTTGATGCGGCATGGGAGGTGGATATAATCGGAATAACAATTATATTGCGATCGTCTTTTCGCCCCTTGCCGATATAGACATTACCTTCTCTTACAATAATTTTCTTGCTCCCCTTTAACCTATTGTCTGTCTCTACCCGGGATGGAATTGGTTCTAATACCCCTTCTTTTTTGATTATCTGAATTGTGGTATCATCGGTCGGCTCCCCAAGAACGTTTAAATTGCCGATTCTATAGAATATTGATCCATTGATCTCTTTAACGATTTCCTGCAAGTTTTTTAGGACAAGAATATTCCGGTTAATCAGTTGTGAGACGTTGATGTTGTAAGCTGCCAAGGCATCGAACAGTATCCCTTCCACTTGTTCACTGATACGACTTGTCCCCACGGTGACTGTTTTAGCCTGGTGTTTAATAGCATCTACAGGGCGGGACATGCAGTTAATCGAGTCTCCCAGACATTCAAACAGCGTATTTATCATATTTAAGGCCGTACCCTTTTTCCCAAAATCCATATCAAAGTCGGATACCGGAAGCCTTCCGGTCAAATATTTGAGAAGAAGGGTCAAATCGGCGGCCGCTACAAGTCCCATAGCAGAGGGAAAACTGTTTTCTGATTTTTTGTTTCTGAATTTTCGATAGAACAAAGCTATCTTTTCTCTGAAAGATTTATCCAGGACCAGTTCGTAAACATCCAGGCCTTTCTCAGCATTTTCTTCTATTGTCTTATACATCTCTTCCCTAAAACGGTAAAGGAACCTTGAACCTTCGTTAATGGCAAGGGCCGCATGATATCCCCATATATGTCCCACAAGGGTGTTGAGTATGGGGGATAGATGTTCGCTGACAGTCGGCACATGAAATACATCTGCTGCATATGGATCAAATCGGTTTTCACCCTCATCAGCTATGACAACAGGGGTCGCCTTGTGTGCCTGAAATATGGCTGTATCCTTTATAATATCGCCAATTACGGTACTTCTGGTTCCTGCCGCACAAATAATGATAAGTGGTTCTGACGAAAGATCTATATGTTTCTTATCTTCAACAAAGTCGGATGAAATCGTTTTATAGCATAGCTCACTCAATTTGATCCTGATTTCGTCGGCTGAAGCTTTATTGGGTCCGCTTCCGACCGCCGCCCAGTATGTCTTTGTCACCGCGAGTCTTTTGGCCGACCTTTCGATAATACGTTCCGTGGAAAGGATTTTTTTCATGTGTTTGGGCAGATCAAGGAGCTGTTTTAGCTCTGCTGTAACAAAAGCATCATTTCTGCAGCCTACCAATTTCGCAATATTAAGACCAAGAAGAGCCCCGGCGACTATCTGCGAATAAAAAGCTTTGGTGGAAGCCACTGACATCTCGATGTCTCTCCCACTGCTGGTATACAGGACACCGTCAACCTTGAACGTTATATCCGAATCCCTGCGGTTAACAATGGCCATGGTATGGGCTCCCCGCTCTTTCACCATGTCTACGGTGCGATTTGTATCTGTTGTTGTGCCTGATTGGCTGATGGCAATCACAAGAGCGTCTTTCATGCTTTTTGAATCGTCGTCATGACTGAGTTGAAACCCGCTGAGCTCCGATGCTTTCAAGGCATTAATATGAAATAACGGGTCACCTATATAATAATGTAAAATGTTCGCGCATGCCAACGCGGCTACGCCCGCGGTCCCCTGTCCCACAAAAAAGATTCGCTTTATTTTTTTCTCCAAAATAGCCTTTTGCAAGGTTTCAGGAAATGACTTTTCATCCAAATTGATGACGTAATGCTGGACGTCGTCACCTTTAATTTTCCACCTATTCTGAAGGGTTTTTTCTATTGAAAGTGGGGATTCCGATATTTCTTTGAAAAAATAGTGGCTGTATTCCTGGCGATCGATGTCTCTTGAAGTAATCTCCGTAAATTGAATCGCTTCTCGATCAAGATCAACCGGGGTTCGGTCGTAATACATTGCCTGAATACCGTCGATTCCTCCGGCTGAATTCTGGTCCAAGATGAAAATCTGCCCTTTTACCTTGCCATCCTTTCCTTCAATCTCCTTTTCTCCGTTCATCTTAATATAACTGGGCGTTTCTTCGACCAATCCGTAGACTTCGGAAGTGGGTATATAGTGATCTTCTGCAATACCGATAAAGAGGGCCTGTCCACTTCCTTTTTGAGCCAGAAAAATTTTTCCGGGTGCCAGGTCGGTATGCACCGATATGGCATGTGACCCATCAAAATCATTTACTGCCAAACGGAAAGCTTCTTCCACCTCAAAACCGTTGGAGACGTATTTTTGGATTTGAAGAGGAATAATTTTGGTGTCGGTAGTTATGTCCGGATGAATATGGCAACCGGCTGTTTCATATTCTTTCTTCAGTTTCTGGAAATTATCGATATCCCCGTTAAGGCAAGCATGGATGATACCACTCTTTGACACCTTACTCCCTAAACTTTGACTGTCGACAGGATGGCAGTTGGGCTCACTGATGGCACCGACGGAAGCCCACCGGGTGTGTGCTGAAACCGTATGATATTGGTGAGAAAAGGCCGTTAGTATCTTAAGAATCTCATCCTTTCTGATCTGTTTTCGTAAAAACTGAATATTGTCTCCAAGGCTGCCGATTTCAGCTGCAATTTTGTAAGTAATTGCTATTGATATATACGTTTTACCGTTGGCATCGCTTTTCTCCTTAAGGTTAATACTCCGGTTAACCAAAACCTCTTGGTTTGATCGCTCTTTTAGCTGGTTCGAAAACCCCCTGGCTTCTAAGGTTTTTTCAAATCTTTTGAACTCACTCTTATCAAGGGTAAACAACAATGATATGCCTGCTGAATCCCGACCCCTTACCTCCAAACGATCGATACTATTTAATACGGCATTGATCTTTTTGAATATAGCTACTGTTGAAGGGCTCGGCGTTTTATGAGTGACTCCCAATAGATCTTTTACCTTATTAATATTATCAACGATCTCCGTTGATAGACACCAGGTAATGTCTTTAAAGTCATCGATACGTCTTGAAACGGCATCGACATTATCAGACTCAAGGTGCCCTATTTGGCTGGCCAGTATTTTTTCTTCTTTTTGTATGAGTGCAGAAATTCGATCCGACAGGGATACGAGTGTATCTTGCCCCTCTCTCCCCGTGAAAAACTTGTAAAAATGGTCCTTACATTTCAGTTTGCGAACGGACCTAAAAAGAGCTTCAACCATTTCATTTCCGCCCAGATAGTAATCTTTCAAACATAAATCGCCTTCCTTGCAGTCTTTAAAACGGTTTTTTTCGATTGTTTCGACCATATCACGCAACGATTCAACATCGATAGTGTCTAGGGTTTTTTTCTTGTTTTTATAGGAAACAATTCCCGTGATCCCGCAGCAAAGAAGGTTTTTATGGCAGGGAAAGAAAACGATGGAGCGGTTTGGAACGCAGCTCAAGTGTCTGCCAAAATAAAGGCGGGGTATTGAAGACAGCCAAAATCTCCACTTCGACAATTTCGAATTTATCAAATCCCCGGGTTTTTCAAGCCATTCATTGAAACGTATAATAAGACTTCGATTTTTTAACCGATATTTCATTCCGCTCCCTCTTGTTCAATTTGCTCCAAATTGATCAGCTTTTTGCTTTATCCCCTTTGGCTCCGTGTTTGGCAAAATAATTTCGGAAATATTGCTTCATGGCAATTCGTGCATAATAACTTGCTCTTTTTCCGATATATTTTTCATGAGCCACGACTACAGATATGGAAATCTTTTTCGCCCCTTCTTTTTCTTCGGCAAAACCCACGAACCAGTCATAACGTGTATCGTCGGAACTGTTATTAATGGAGCCGGTTTTTCCACCGATATTAAGTTTAGACAGAACCCGATCTTTTCTGTACCCTCTAAAAGCCTTTTTACCCGTACCGGATTTAATCGTACTTCCCATTAACGTATTAACAACCCTTGAGGTTTCCGGAGTTATGGCCTGGTTTATCGTGATCGGTTCACTGCGGTAGATGATATCTCCTTTCTCGTCAATAATCTGTTCGACGATAGTAGGCTCCACCAAATCACCATGGTTGACGATGACAGAGGCCATCAATGCCCCGTGGACCGGAGATATTTTGGTTTCCCGGTTAAACCCGCTGGCGATCTCGGCCCACTGATAAGGATCATCAGACAAATAGATCTGACTGGGATCAAGTTGAATCTCAAAATCTATCTCTCGATTGAAACCAAAAGCCAAGGCATATTTTTCAAGGCTTGCCTTCCTGAGGAATAAAGAGCCGAGTTTTCCAAAGACCGGATTGACAGACTGAGCAAATGAGTCCTTAAATGTGATCCGGTTGGTGTATTTGTTGGTCCGATCCTTAAGTTGGGACTTATATAGCGTATGTTTTTGGCCGTTGTATGACAGCATTGACCCCGAATTAAAACCATACTCTTCAACCACCGCCGATGCGGTGATGATTTTAAAGATACTCGCCGCGGGAAACCTGTTGTTGACACATGGATTGTTTGACAGATCTCTTTTGTCAAACCCTACCATGGATAATATTCTACCGGTTTCAGGGTCCATGCCAACGATGCCGATGAATCGAGATTTTGAGCGCTTTATTTTTCCCAAAAGGAAATTCTGAAAATCGATATCAATACTGGTGTCGACACGAAAGGTGAGTTTCTCTGAGACAAAATCGAAGCTCTTGCGCTTAAGGTTTGCAAAAGCATAACTTTCAAGTAGCGTCCGAACATCTTTTTTCCCGATTAAGTTTTTCCCGCCGGTATTATTCTCGTTTTTTTCATTGGATGTAAGCAATCCATCTGTTACTTTTTTGTGAAGTGATTTTTCGCCTAAAGAGAAAAGAACGCCATTGATACCTACAAGCATAATAAGAATCAATGCGGATAATTTAAGGATGATTTTAACCGATCTTTTTTTAGCGGCTTGCCGTTTTAGCCCGGCCTGATATTTCCTCCAGCTCGGTTTCGAAGGGGAAGCGAGATTTCGAATAGGTTGGTCAGGCATGATTAACCTATTGGCGTTCCTTTTTTTACTTTTTTATCAAAGGTTGCAACAGCGCACTCGGTATCAGCGACCGCAGCCAGCAACATCCCGTTAGACCGGATTCCCATCAATTTGGCGGCCTTTAAGTTTGCAACGACAACAACTTGTTTCCCCACAAGATCATCGGGGTTATAGCTTTCAGAGATGCCGGCAACAATGGTTCGTTTTTCACCGATATCGACCTCAAGTTTGAGAAGCTTTTTCGCCCGGGGAATCGTCTCCGCACGTATAACCGTACCGACCCGCAAGTCAACCTCCCTGAGATCATCAATGGTTATCTCGGGTTTAATCGCGGGTACCATGGACAATGAAGCATCTATTTCCGAAGGTAAAACCTTATCTTTCTTTGGATCGATCCTGGGGAAAAGTGTTATTGACTTCGGCAAGGTTGTGCCGGGTTTTAACGTTTTCCAAGTTTTTAGGGTGTCCAGGTTATAAAACGGCCCATTGGCATCCAAACCCAGATGAGCTTGCATGGTCTTTGCTTTATCCGGCATTACAGGATAGATGAGACCGGATATAATTCTGAGTCCTTCAAGGAGGTTATAAATCACAATTTCAAGTTGTCTTCTGCTCGATTTTTTCTTAGCTAGCTCCCATGGTGCTGTTATATCAATGTATTTGTTCAACTGACCGATAAAATCCCAAATCTTCATAAGTGCTTTGTGGAAGGCGAACATTTCCATGTCTTTTTCAAATTCGACAATGGTCGTCATTGCCGCCGATTCAAGGCCCAGATGAAGTTCATTCTCTACCTTCATATCAACTTTCGGAACGATACCGGAAAAATACTTATGAGCCATTGTCAGCACTCTACTGAATAGATTGCCAAGATCGTTTGCCAAATCTGAATTAATTCTTTGCACCAGGGCGTCTTCTCCGAAATTGGAATCAAGTCCAAAGGTCATTTCGCGCATAAGAAAATATCGGAATGCATCCAACCCGTATATACTTTTAAGTTGAAGTGGTTCCACAACATTCCCAATGCTTTTGGACATTTTGCTTTGATCAACATTCCAGTATCCGTGAACTTTTAAATGTTTATAAACCGGAATTCCCGCTGCACGGAGCATGATCGGCCAGTAAATACCGTGAGGTTTCAGGATGTCCTTGCCAACAACGTGAAGCGCTGACGACCAGAAGGTTTTAAAAAGTTCTCCATCAGGGTATCCCAACGCTGAAACGTAATTTAAAAGTGCATCAAACCACACATAAATGACATAATCCTTATCAAATGGTAGCGTTATCCCCCATTTGAGGCGCTTTTTTGGACGAGATATGCAAAGGTCCTCAAGGGGTTCTTTTAGAAAAGACAGAACTTCATTTTTGTAGCGTTCGGGAGTGATAAAATCAGGATGACCCTTAATATGATCTATCAGCCAGTTTTGATAGCGACTCATCTTGAAAAAATAGTTGGATTCCTCGATCGGCTCAGGTGTTGTTTCGTGATCAGGGCATTTACCGTCGACCAACTCGCGCTCCGTATAAAAACGCTCGCATCCAAAGCAATAGAGTCCTTTGTACTCGCTGAAATAAATATCGCCGGAATCATAGATTTTTTTCATCACATGCTCAACCGCTGAAATATGGTTTACATCAGTGGTGCGAATAAAATAATCGTATTTTATTTTTAATTCCGGCCACAACGCCTTGAAAAGACTGCTAATCTTATTTACATAAACTCTGGGGGTCAGATTTTCATTTTTAGCAGCCCGTACGACTTTGTCTCCATGTTCGTCAGTACCTGTGAGAAAGAAAGTATCTACTTGTCGCATAGAGTGAAACCGGCTCGCAACGTCCGCCACTATCGTCGTATATGCATGACCAAGGTGCGGCCTGTCATTCACATAGTAAATGGGTGTGGTGATGTAAAAGGGTTGGGACATTTTATCTCCTAATTATCTTCTTTGATCATTTCATCTAATCCTATCTCTATTTCCTGGCCGTCATCTAAACGGACAGTTATGCGATTGCATATTGGATTATGACGGATCACCTTACCCTTCCCGCCTTTGGTTTTTATGGTTTTTCCGATTTTTGGGAAATGCGTTTTAATTGTATGATACATGTCATATTCGAAGGTAAGGCAGCACATCAGCCGTCCACATTGACCTGATATTTTTGTAGGATTGAGTGATAATCCTTGCTCTTTGGCCATTCGTATCGAAACCGGCCCGAATTTGTCGATGAATGTCGAACAGCATAGTTCGCGTCCGCACCTTCCAACACCGCCGCACATTTTAGCCTGGTTGCGAATTCCCACCTGCCTCATCTCTATCCTGACGCCAAGTTTTTTAACCAGCATCTTTACAAGCTGCCTGAAATCAACACGGTTTTCGGAGGTAAAAAAGAAGGTTAGCTTACTGGCATCAAAGGAACTCTCAACTGAAAACAGATTCATTTTTAGTTCAAGTTCCTTGATGCTCGCGAGGCAATAGGCATAGGCGGATTTTTCTGTTTGCATATTTTTTTCAATTTGTTTGAAGTCCACCTGAGTTGCCAGGCGAAACACTTTTTTCAACGGTTTCCCTGACCTTTCTGGAAAAGATCCGTCATAGGTTGACGGTGGAACGACGACTGTCCCCAAACCGAATCCCTGTTCTGTCTCCACGACAACATGATCTCCCTGCTTTAGCACAAACGCGCCACAGTCAAAATCATATACCTTGCCCACGGGCTTGAATCTTATTCCAACTATTTTTCTCATATGGTGTTTATACGATGAGTTTTAAACTCTCGCAAGCCGTAATATTAAAACCTCTAAAGTGAGGCGCAAATTGCTATTGTCCTGGATATCCTTTTGCGCCATGCGAATAAAATCAATTTTCTCAAGAAGTGAAGCAACGGTCATCTTTTTTGAAGCCTGTTGTATCCTGTCAACCAAGTCCTTATTGAGAATTTTTTCAGGGTAATATTTGTATATCACAAGATCTCTGAACCAGGATTTAATCACGTCCAAGGAGTCATCAAGAAGCACCTTTTTTTTTGCTAGATCGGCAGCAAAGGCCAGAAGTGACCCAACAGGTTCTGAAGGTAGCGATTCAATCTCATCAACCAACCAGATTCTCCGGGTTATCCAATCTGCGCCTATCATTGGATCCATCATGTTCAACGCTTTGGCCAAACTCCCATGGGCCATCGTCGCGATTATTTCTGCCTCATCAGAATTTGCCCCTTGTTTCTCCACCAGCAACGTTTCAAGGGTTTCTCTTGAAATCGGGCTAAACCTGAAAAGTTGACAACGTGACACGACCGTGGGGAAAAGGTCATACATCTGTATGGTCGTTAGTATCAAAATGGTTCGATCCGGAGGTTCCTCCAAAACCTTTAAAAGGGCATTGCTTGCCGAAGGATTCATGGCCTGGGCATCGGAAATTATTACCACGCGCAACTTGGCCTCGAAAGGCTTTATGGAAAGAAGGTGGCAAAGATCCCGGATTTGACTGATTTTGATGACATTACCAGTAGGTTCAACGTGTATAATGTCAGGATGATTCCCTGATTGGATTTTCCGGCAAGAGTTACAACATCCACAAGAGATTGCTGTTAACTGTTCTTCGGTCGTATGATCATCTACGGTTCGGGTTTTATTTCCGCCATCAAAATGCCTATCATCATGGGCCAAGCAGTTACATGCCATGGCAAAAGCCATAGCTGTCGTCTTTTTCCCCACTCCTTTACCGCCGATAAAAAGAAGGGCGTGAGGTACCGTGTCATTTCGGAGAAGCGTTGTTAAAAGCTGTATCGGCTGTTTTTGGCCCAAAATGGAGGCAAGGTCGGGTATTGATCCAAAGCCAGGCACGAACTTAACAATTCACCCGTTCTTTTAATTCTTTGCCGGATTTGAAAAATGGCAGTTTTTTCGGTTTTATAACAACCTTTTCCCCGGTCTTGGGGTTTCGCCCGGCATAGCTCGAATAGCTCTTTACAAAAAAACTACACAAACCGCGGATTTCGACCCTTTCTCCTCTTTCCATAGCGCCTGCCATATTACCGAAAAATATTTCAACCACCTGAGCCGCCTCGGCTTTTGACATGTTTGCCTCGGCTTTCAAAGTGGAGATGAGCTCCATCTTGTTCATATATCCCCTCCTAAAACAAAACATTTGATTATTGGGAAAAAACTTACCAATAAGAATAGGGACCACCAGACATGAAAGGATTCCCTGAGATCGCCAGCGACAATTTTTCTTTTAACAAAATCATCACCTGAATCTTCTACGCTATTGAATTCTATTAATTTGAATTTTCCAGTAAGTCAAGCAGTTATCATCCGATATCAGGAAGTATTTCAATATCTTCTTCATCCACCTCTACCCAGGCATGTTGTCCAAGAGCTTCTACATTAACCACAACACGCCCAATCCCCCCGTATCGCACAAAGGTACCGATCACCCCGGTAAAGAGACCGTTTACGACCACAACCCTATCCCCTTTTCTAAAACGGGTGCCGGTCGACACAGCATCTCCCCCTCCAATCATAATCTTTAAAGATTCCACGGTTTCCATAGGAACAGGGATGGGGCCGTCTTTATTGCCCACCAATCGGACTGCACCGACTGTTTTTAAAATTTCAACGTGTTCATAAGGGTTAAGATTGGTCTTAACAA
>CALANC010000424.1 GCA_937925895.1 uncultured Desulfobacterales bacterium | reverse complement strand
ACGCTCTTCAAATTTTATCAGGGTGTCATCCGTGGGATTAACAATTACGATACCGGCTGTGCCGTCTACGATGATGATATCGTCATTGCTAATAATCCCTGTAGCATTATCCAGTCCCAGTACCGCCGGAATTTCAAGGGTTCGTGCGATAATACCTGTATGCGATGTTTTGCCGCCACGATTGGTTACAAATCCCTTTACGTTTTCCAGCTGTATCTGGATGGTCTCTGCGGGGGAAAGATCGACGGCGACAAGTATAACCCGTTTTTCGATGTCTGCAATACTCTCTACTTTCACCCCGACCAAGTTTTGGAGGATACTGTCGGATACCTGAATGATATCTGTCGCCCGTCCCTGTAAATAGGAATCTGTCATATTGTTGAACATCGCCTTGACATTAGACACGACTTTCTTAAAGGCCCACTCTGCATTTACCAGCTCTTTTTCAATGGTTTCGATGGTTTTCTCGTAGAGCATCTTGTCTTTGAAAAGTACCATGTGGGTTTCGAGGATTTGAGCATGATGGCGTAATTCCTCAGGCATCGTTTCGATGATTTGGTACAGTTCATCTTTTGCTTTCTTTACAGCGACTTTGAATCGTTTGATCTCGTCTTGCAAGTTATCTTTATCGATAAAATATTTCTCGATAACATCAACACCCTCTCTGCCGACCAGATATGCCTTTCCGATACAAATCCCCGGAGATCCACTTATGCCGCGGAGTATTATTTCATTTTCTTTTTCGTTCAACATATCTGGTTATTCTCCGAAACCGTCTTCAATCAACCGGACAATATCGTCTAAAATTTTAATATCTGATTTATCATCAATTTTTATTGTAATTTTAGACCCTTTTGGACATGCCAGTGTCAGGATATCGATAATGCTTGACGCATCCGCCTTCTCTCCGTCTTTGACGAGCCATACCCTTGATTTTACATCTTGAACCAGGGCTGCTATTCTGGCTGCCGACCTCGCATGGAGGCCGAGATCGTTTGTAATTGTAACATCCTTTGAAAGCCGATCAGTAGAATTATTCATTATGATCAATCGTTTTTTAGGAACCCATTCATGCCGGATGGTTCATGAGCACTTTGAAATGTTAATCGCTTTCAATAAAAATTTTTTTATCAATACCTACCCTTTTTGTCAATCTGTAATCATTGACAAAAGATTAAATTGCTGTTAAAATTTTTTTTCGTTTTTCTTTCCAATAGTTTGAATTTTTTAGAAATAATTCTTCTCATCTAAACGTGATGATGTGGAGAAAATACAAGGTTTTTAATATAAGGAATAAATCAAAGATTTTACAGGTTTAAAAAACACACCCGGAGACCTTTGAAAAATGTTCAATTTTGTTCAAGGTCAAGGAAGGCGAAAATTTAAACCACAGGCATACATTGAGTATTCCGCGGATTGAAATTTGAGCCTGACACAGAGATTGGATAAAAGAGGGCATTTTAAAGTGGTCTCACTCGGTAATCAAAGAGGAGGTAAAACATGGCGGACAAAATATTAATTTATGGAAAAGACACCTGACCCTTCACTAACGAGGCTCGTGAAGCTATCAACAAAAAGGGCCTGGAGTTTGAATATTTTGACGTACGATATGATCCGGACAGAATGAAGGAAATGTTAAAATATTCTGATGGTGTGCGTAAAGTACCGGTCATTGTGGATCGCGGCAAGGTTACCATAGGACATAAGGGCAACACCTGAGGAATCTAAACGTATCGGCAGTTTGCCGATAAAAAAGAACGAAATAATTCGAAATGGAAAAACAATTTCTTATAGACGATTTAAAAATCGGTGAGGCGTGGCGATTATTCAAAATTTTGGGAGAATTCGTCGAGGGAGTGGAAGCGCTGCATGATTTAGGACCGGCAGTCAGTGTGTTTGGTTCAGCCAGAGTTAAACGGGAGGATCCCATATACGAACAGGCTGAAAAAATTGCTGCCCTTTTTGTAAAAAACCACTTTGCAGTTATCACCGGCGGCGGCGGCGGGATCATGGAGGCAGCCAACAAAGGGGCAACAGAGGCAGGCGGCACATCAGTAGGATTGAATATTGTGCTTCCCCACGAACAGAATCCCAATCAATTCGCCAATATACAACTTGATTTCAATTATTTTTTTATCCGAAAGGTCATGTTTGTCAAATATGCTTCCGCTTATATTATTATGCCTGGTGGTTTCGGCACGTTGGATGAACTGTTTGAAGCAGTTACGCTGATTCAAACCCAACGCATCAAACCCTTCCCCTTACTTCTGGTTGGCTCTGACTACTGGCAGGGGCTTATCGATTGGGTTAAATACCGGCTGCTTGAAGAAAAAAGAATATCTCCGGAAGATCTTGGGATCCTGCAAATAATGGATGATCCTGAAGAAATTGTTAATACCGTAAAGAAAGTGGTTATTATCTGATAATTGGCACGCTGCTCACAACGCTTTGAAAACTTATATATTTAGCTGGTCTTGTAGACTTGACTTGCGTATTGTTTCGATTTTTCGGCCCTACTGAAAAAGTAGATGATCAGGCTACCCAGCGCCATGACTTGTATAAGGGCCCAAAACCAGGGAAATTCGTTCCCTTTGGCCGAACCGCCTTTGCTGCTACTGCTGCCGGTCGATCCCCCTGCAGTGCCGCCGCCCATCCAGCTTCCACTATAACGACTCCCACCGGAGTTTGTGCTATTGGCGCCGTAACTGTCAACACCGCTTGTTCGACCAATGCCGGAAGTGCTGGTGTATAGTCCTCTACTTCCCGATTCTCCGCCACTGCCGCTGCCGGAACTGCTGTCTGCCATATAATTTCCCCCGGAACCTCCG
>CALANC010000423.1 GCA_937925895.1 uncultured Desulfobacterales bacterium | reverse complement strand
ATAGCGAGACTGTCGAAAAAGTCCGAAAACGGCGATTTGGGCCCTTTGGAATATAATAAAATCAGATAGTTACTAAGCCCAAAAACACAGATTTAGGGTTTTTCGACAGTCTCAGCAGAAATCACAAGTTTTGAGTTGGTGAATTTTTTTCGAAATTACAAATATTATCAGCTTCAGTTTTATAGATTAGATTGATTACTAATTCTGCATGAGCGCTTTGCCCCTTTATCCATCTTCTGAAGAAGCAGCAATGGCTAAAACTGGGCACGGAGCACTTTGTAAAACTTGTTTTGTAATACTGCCACGGAGCACATCTAAAAATCCTTGGCGCCCATGGGTAGGCAAGACAATCAGGTCAGCAGATAGTTTATTTGCTACAGTGATAATTTCATCAACCACTTGACCATTACGATGAATCTGATTCCATCTAAACTGGGGGGCCTCAGGCAAATTGAACACTGGCATTTTTTCAGAATTTCCGACATGGAGAAGCGAGAAGTTTATCAAATCATCTCCAATTGCTTTGGCTAAAGCCGCCCCGTCCTTTATTGCTGATTCTGGATGGGGTTCTCTATCCACCGGAATCAGGATGTTTTTTAGAGAGACATTTCCATCTTGAAGGGATACGAAGCCTCGTACCCCCTCAGGTATAAATAAAGTGTCCTTTGCCAGTTGCTTCACCAGTGGCTCGATGTCATCTCCCTGTATGCACCAATCAAGACACTCGTGAGCGTGCGTGGCAAGCACGATTAGATCAACAGGATGACGATCTGCGTAATTGAAGATCTCAGCCATTGGGCTCAGACTGGACATTTCCACCTTTTTGATTTCTATTCCCAACTTATCGAAAACTTCTGATCGCGATGTTCCTTCCCTAAGGATGCCCCACCGCTCAAGTGTGGCACGCACGGCCGGAAATAGATGCCAGTTATTTGCTTTGTCCTTTCGATCCCTACTGTGAAAAATTGTAAATTTTGTTCCAAGCGAAAGTGCTAACCTTAGAGCGTGTGCGAAAGCAAGTTCACTAGTTTCTGAGAAATCGGTCGGATGTAACACAGAATATTCAAAATTCTCCATCATATAGCCTCCTTAGACACCATGAGTACAACCTGAATTCAGTTTCTGCTAATTACATATATCAAAAAAACCGAAAGGGCAAACCCTCGAAAAAGGATTTGCCCCTATAAAAACGATATCACAAATATTTTATGCCGCTGATATGTTGGAGGTCATAGCGAGACTGTCGAAAAAGACCAATCGTGGTATTTTTACGAATTTTGCATGTTGTAAAATCAGATAGTTATAAATATTAAAATCATACTTTTATGGTTTTTCGACAGTCTCAGCAGGTATATGAAATAGGGGTTCGCTCTTTTCATTTTTGTGAGAGTGAGGCCACCATCTGGAGTCAGGTTATCAGTAGTAGCTTTCTGGATGAATGTCGGAAAGTTGCAACAGAGATGCAAAATTCCATCGTTCATTTAACAGCAACCACCGGGCAGGGCGCCTTCAGGATGACATATTGCGCAGTGGAACCGAACACCAACTTTCCAACTTTTGATGTTTTTCTAACTCCGATAATGATTTCATCAATATCATTGTTTTTTGCAAATTCGACCAGATTTTCTCCAGGAGACTGATAACTTACCGATGCGTGCGACTCACAGGGAATATCATCCGCCTTGAAGAGCGTTTTTATCTTTTCCAGCCTGCTTTCAGCTTTATCAATATCTTTCTTTTTCAGCTCAGGACCTTGCTCCATTGAAGTCATGATACAAATGTCCGCTTTAAATGCCTTCGCATGTTTATGGGCCAAATCCAAAACATTTTCGGATACCCTTGAGCCGTCGTAACCCACTAGAATTTTCATTTTTTCCTCTCCCATAATGACTTTAGGCAATCAGATAAATTTATTCCAGTTAATAAACAGATACAGGATGATTGCAAGTTTATTAAGAATTGGTAACTATTCACCTCACAGGTTCTTTTTTTTTTCGGCTCTACCGCTCAGTATGTCATCTTACATGCACCGTGTCCCGTGGTTACAGTGCAAAAATACAGTAATTAGATGAAATAATTTAAAAATATTTTGGTACTTTTTATGCCAACCCGAAATTAAAAGTTATCGTTCCTTGTCTGTGTGGCCTGTGCATCAAAAGAAATTTTCAGCTTATATATACCATTTTGTAGCCGAGCGTTTATCGGCAAATAGCTGTTTTCAAAAACTTTCATCATCCCCTTGTTTTCTTGCAGCACATCAGCGGTAAAACCCTTCAACCCCCGTTCTTTTGCCAGCCGTATCAACATTTCATAGATGTATGTTGCGATACCCAGTCCTTGGTACTTTTCATCAACAACAAAAGCCACATCCCCGTAAGAGCTTACATCATCCTTTACAAATCTTGCTTCTGCAATAATGGTTTCCTGATCGGATCCTCCTATAAGGGCTACCACTGACATCACTCGGTTGTAGTCTACATTGACGTATTCTTGCATTTTATCATGGGGCATAGTCTTGATGGGGTAAAAAAATCGACTGTATACCGTCTTATTGGAAAAACGGTAGAAAAGACGACGCATTACTTCTTCATCAGAAGGTTTAATGGCTCTGAACCTGACCTTCAATCCGCCTTTGAAGATGTGTTCGGCTGAGACATCCATTGGATATAAATGGGCACTTTCAGACAAAAATATCTGATCCGAGAACAGAATCTTCTTTTCTTTAGCCTGTTGGACGAGTTTTTCCTTGTCATTGGGATGAGCAATGTCAATCAGTGCTTGAGCTCGTTCGCGGATCGTACGCCATTTTAGGTTAGCTATTCCGTATTCGGTTACCACCACATCGATAGACTCGCGCATATGGAACTGATTCCGAAGGTTCCGGAGCATCACCATTATATTGGGATTCCCTTTAGAGTCCCGGCTTGGAAGTCCGATCACGGTGCGTCCTCCCCGGGAAATTTCAGCGCCCTTGAACAGGTCGGCCGCTTGACCCGGACCTGAAATAATGTTTCCCTTCCCGGCAGAGAAAGCCATCCGTCCGAACAAATCCACTTTTCGGGCACTGTCCACCACCACAAAATTAGGATTGCGGCCGATTTGGGTCGGGTCCAACACCTGTTCAATACTTTGAAATTCAACCAGTGGATTGCGGTCCAACCAGGCCATCAGCTCCGGCGTTCCCAGCGCATAGGAAGCAATCGATTTACCCCTAAACACCTCCTTGCGATAATTGGTTACTGCACCGCTTTTAACAAGATCCATTAATGCATCAGTAAAATAAGATGAATGGATGCCCAGGTGACTTTTGTGAGCAAGGTGACGGCCCAACGCCTCGAACAAAGAGCCGCTGAAAAAGCTTATGCAGTCCCCGTCTTCAATCACCTGTGCAATGTTGGCTGCAACTTGATCGATGACGTTATTCACCGGCCAACGTTTAAAATAGACCGGAGGTTCCGTTGACTCGATCAGCAAATCAAAATCCGAAATATAAACAATAGTGTCGCCTAATGTGAAAGGAATCTGGGTGTTAATTTCCCCTACCACCAAGGAGGCTTGTTCCATGGCTTCCCGGGC
>CALANC010000422.1 GCA_937925895.1 uncultured Desulfobacterales bacterium | reverse complement strand
GTAAAATACGCCTCAAAAAGGGTAGTTATACACATTTTCAATTGCTTTAAATATTTTTTTTCAAAGAACCTGCGATCAAATCGATAGATCGCCAATAAATTGCCAAAACTCTATCGGAGTTATGGGACAAATTGTAAAGTGCTCTAAAGTGCCTAAAGTTGAGGAAAACGCTTTCAGCGTATATCAGATCCGCGCTTTTATTTGCGAGTTCTTGACGACCTAAACTAAATTATTTGGCGGCTGAACAGAACGTTACCTTGAAAATTGCTATAAATAAAGAACAGAAACCTTCCTGATGATTGAGATAAAATCCGAGAAAATAAAAAACAGCACGGTGACGGTTCCCGGCTCCAAGAGCTACACGCACAGGTTCCTGATAGCCGCCGCCCTTGCCGACGGTGTCAGCACCATATACAATGGACTTGTAAGTGAGGATACACTTCATACCCTGGATGCTTTAACAATGATGGGCATAAAGATCGATAGGGATCATGATAGATTTGTCGTCCATGGAGGCAACGGGTCCTTTAAACGTTGCGGTGATCCCGTCTATGTCGGGAATTCCGGAACTTCAATGCGTTTCTTAACTGCCGTGGCTTCAATAGGGCAGGGGATCTACACCCTTACCGGAACGGATCGAATGGCCGAACGACCGATTCAGGATCTTCTGGACGGTCTCGGTCAGATAGGCGTTAAAGCGACTTCGGTGAACAAAAATGGATGTCCTCCGGTTGAAATAAGAGGTGGGACAGTCAACGGCGGTACCATAAAGCTGAAGTGCGGCATAAGCAGTCAATTCCTTTCAGCTTTGCTTCTGATCGCTCCCTGCACCATAGAGGGAGTTGAGACACATGTTGTCGAAGGACCTGTATCAAGGCCTTACATAGATATGACCTTAGAGGTCATGGAATCTTTTGACATAACGATCGATCGCAGCGGCTATGACCTTTTTAAGGTGGATGGTGGACAGACGTACCGGGCGGGATCGTATGCGGTTGAGCCTGACTGTTCGCAGGCAGGATATTTTTGGGCGGCCGCCGCAATTTCCGGTGCAGAGATAAAAGTGAAGGGCATAACAAGAAGATCCAATCAGGGCGATATTCGCTTTACGGAAGTGCTTGAAACCATGGGATGCAGGATCTCTGATGAGACGGACGGCATAACTGTAGCCGGCGAACCTCTTTCCGCAACAACGGTTGATATGGCCGACATGCCGGACATGGTTCCCACGCTGGCCGTAGTCGCGGCGTTTGCCAAGGGTACTACGGTTATTAAAAACGTGGCGCACCTGAAAGCAAAAGAGAGTGATCGTTTGGGGTCCGTGGTAAAGGAACTTTCGAAAATGGGAATCGAAGCAAGCTGCAGCGATACAGGCATGATGATCAAGGGAGGATTGCCTAAAGGCACGGATATTGACACCTATGGAGACCATCGCATGGCAATGAGTTTCGCCCTGGCAGGACTAAAGATTCTAGGGGTAAAAATAAAGGACGAGAAATGCGTTGAAAAGTCGTTTCCGGAATTTTGGAATGTTTTTGAAGGGCTGTATCGTAGATGAACATATTCTTAATCGGCTACCGTTGTTCCGGTAAAACCTCTGTGGGAAAATTACTTGCCGATAGTCTTGGATGGTCTTTTATTGACGCTGACGAAGAATTGGTCAAAACACGTGGTATGCATATCACTGAATTTGTGAGCAAACAGGGTTGGGATGCCTTCCGCCAAATGGAAAAAACGATTATAAATCGCGTGAGTAATCTTGACGCACACGTGGTAGCAACCGGTGGTGGCGCTGTTGTTGATATGGAAAACGTCGAGCTCATGAAGAGAAACGGTGTGTTGGTCTGGTTAAAAGCGGAATCGGAAGTGATAAAAAAGAGAATGCTGCAAGACAAAAACACCGGGGATTTTCGTCCGGCGTTAACATCCAAAGAAGCCGTTGATGAAATTGGAGACATGCTTTCGATCCGGAATCCGTATTATGAGAAGGCAATGGATATTGCTGTAGAGACGAATTTTGTCGATGTCGATGAAATTTGCAAGTTGATTTTGAAAAACCTGAATGAATTGGGATATACATTGAACTTTTTTAAATAAATGTTTAGGAATTAATAATGTCCGGTAATACATTTGGAAAATTGTTTCGGATAACGACGTGGGGTGAATCACACGGCAAAGGTGTTGGCGTCGTCGTTGACGGTTGCCCCCCAAAGATACCCCTAAATGTGAATATCATCCAGACTATGCTGAATCGCAGAAGGCCTGGTATGTCGCCTGCAAGTACGACCCGCAGGGAGCCTGACAAAGCGGTTATCATGTCCGGTGTATTCGACAATATGACAACCGGAACCCCCATAATGGTCATGGTTGAAAATAAGGACGCCGATTCTAAAGCGTATGAGCCTTATTCAAATCTATATCGCCCGGGTCACGGTGATATAACTTATATGGCCAAATACGGCATACGTGACTGGCGTGGTGGGGGGAGGGCATCGGGCCGGGAAACTGTAGCCAGAGTGGCTGCCGGTGCAGTGGCAAAAGCGTTGCTTGATAGAGAAAATATACAGGTTTGTGCGTACACCATAGAACTCGGAGGGATCAAGGCGGAAGAACGTGATCTCAGTGTTGCGGATAAAAACATGTTCTATTGCCCGGATATGACGGCAGCGGAGAAGATGGGAGAACGTGTTCTCAGGGTGAAAGAAATGGGTGATTCCGTGGGCGGCATCGTTGAGATTCAGGCAAGAGGCGTTCCGGCGGGATTGGGCGATCCCGTGTTTGACAAGATGGATGCAGACCTGGCAAAAGCACTAATGAGTATCGGCGCTGTAAAGGGAGTTGAAATAGGTTCCGGGTTTGAGGCTGCGGCAAAATTAGGATCTGAAAACAATGATTCCATAACTCCTGAGGGTTTTTCTTCAAACAATGCAGGGGGTATTCTGGCCGGGATAACTAACGGTGATGATATTGTCGTTCGCGTGGTCGTGAAACCGATTTCTTCTATTTTGATAGAGCAAAAGACAATTGACACTTCAGGCAAAGCTTCGACCATATCGACGGAAGGGCGCCATGATATTTCCGCCATACCTCGCATAAACGTCGTGTGTGAATCCATGGTAAGACTTGTTTTGGCCGATCACTATTTAAGACAACAAGCGATTCAACACCACGCTTTAAAATAGTTTGACAAAAAGTTCCCACTATTCTAAAGTTCCCAATTTTATTAATGAGCAAGTAAGTGGAGGTTTCATATGGATTACTCAATAGATCCTACCGGAGATAAGTACCCACTTCCCCAAGAAGCGGATTATCAGAAAGAATATGAAGCGCTTGAAAAGCTGGTAAAGTCCAAACGGGAAGATGGTTTTGAAATTGTCGTGGTCATGGGATTAGGTTTTGTGGGGGCCGTAATGGCCGCTGTGGTTGCAGATTCGGTCAATAAAAAAACCGGCAAGCCCGGTAAGTTCGTCATCGGTATGCAACGACCGAGTACCAGAAGTTTCTGGAAGATCCCCCTCTTCAAAAAAGGTATTTCTCCAATCAAGGCAGAAGATCCGGAAGTGGCGAAAATGATAGACACGTGTGTGAACGACAAGCAGACGCTGACAGCCACTTTTACCTATGATGTCCTCAGCTTGGCCGATGTTCTGGTGGTAGACGTACAATGCGATTTTATCAAGCAGGAGCTGGGCAATCTGAGGAGTGGATTTGCGGACATTAGCGCTCTGGAGTCCAGCTTTAAAATCATCGGGGAAAAAATTTCACCGAACTGCCTCGTGCTCATAGAAACAACCGTTCCTCCGGGAACTACCGAATACGTGGCCTATCCAATCGTAAAGAAGGCTTTTAAATCACGGGGTATAACAGAAGAACCGCTGCTGGCACACAGTTTTGAACGGGTCATGCCGGGCAAGGAATACGTGCGATCAGTGAGAGATTTCTGGCGTGTCTGCAGTGGATTCAATGATGAAAGCCGGGAAAGGGTCGTTCGATTTCTCTCCGAGATTCTTAACGTAGAAGAATACCCCATGACGGTCCTTGACAAGCCCATTGAAAGCGAAACATGTAAGATTGTAGAAAACAGTTACCGGGCAACTATTTTAGCCTTCCTGAACGAGTGGAGCCTGTTCGCGGAGACCAATGGAGTTGATTTGATCAAGGTCATCGAGGCGATCAAAGTCAGGCCAACCCACAACAATATCATTTTCCCGGGACCTGGAATCGGGGGCTATTGTTTGCCCAAGGATGGCGGCTTGGGACTTTGGGCTTACAAGCATCTGATGGGGTTTGAGAACGACATATTCAAGATCACTCCGGAAGCCATTAATATCAACGACACAAGGGCGTTGCATGCAGCCCAACTCGTCCGCGACGCTCTCCGTAACATGGGTCAAATCGTGGCGGCTTCGCAAATTACCCTTCTCGGCGTATCTTACCGGGAGGACGTTGGCGACACCCGTTACAGCGGGCCTGAAATCATTATTCGTAAATTGACCGAAATGGGGGCTGAAGTAAAAGCGCATGATCCTTACGTCCAACGCTGGTGGGAACTTGAAAAACAGGACACCTACCCGGCTGTTGGTGAAAGTTGGTCCCGGTTTTTCAGGAATCAAGATCATCTAAAAGGATTTGCCATGACGGCTGAACTTGAAGAGGCCCTAAACGGCACCGACGCCGTTATCTTTGCGGTTCGACATCAACCATACCTAGAACTGGATCCGGAAGACGTGGTCAGGATGTGTGGTAATACCGTCGCGGTTGTGGATTGTTTCGGGATTCTGGACGATGAAAAGATAGAACAATATTTTGACTTGGGTTGCGAAGTCAAAGGCCTGGGGCGTGGCCATATCAACCGGATAAAGGATAAGGTCCGAAAAAGGAAAATGGGATTGGCTTGACAAGCATCAATCTCTAGATGTGGGGGATCGGCTCATTGAACTTTACGCCTACTCCCGAGGGTTCAATCCTAACGACTTCACCCACGAGGGTAATTTTATTGTCAAAATTATATTTCGGGATGGAAAAAGTAACCATTATTTTCTGTCCCATAGAAAAATTTTCTTCAGTTTCGATAAAGATGCCCCCACTGCTTATATTTTTTATGGAATCTTGACATTTTACATTATCAGCTGTGCATTCAACCTCGATTGATACATCTTCCCTGTAATATTCCCTCAGATTCTCGGGCCTCGATTCCTGCCTTTTTATCAACTCTTCGAGGAGTTGTCGCAGCTCGGCATCGGGTATTACTAAAATCAAATCAAACAGACGGCTACGGACTTCATGTATATCCAGCTCATTAAGTTTATCTGCCATATTTAATCATCCTTATTTTTATTCTGCTTTTAAATTGGTGTTAACTAAAATGAACGCCAGGTATGTAGAATATTGAGCAAAGTCTCAATTAGTCAATAACTGGATTTTA
>CALANC010000421.1 GCA_937925895.1 uncultured Desulfobacterales bacterium | reverse complement strand
TGGGCCCGCCCTGTGGAATGCACGGTAGAAGATCCGCATAGCGAAATTCCACAGGGCAGGGATGGCAGAAGAAAAGAGACTCTGTCCTCCGAAAAGTTATTATTCAAAAGCCTTGGGTGCCGGCTGCTTGCTTGTGTAAATGAAATATGTAATCAAAAATTGTTTTATGAAATATCTTGGAAAAGTAACGTTCAGTGAAAAGAAGGTTCAGCTTCTGTAAAGGATGAAGTAAAATGTTTAACTGATCACAGGGGTCGAAAATCAGCTTGACGTCCAAAAATTATCGAGAAAATGATCTAACCGGAGGTCCGGTTCATGAACCCTATAAACAGTTAATAAATTTCTGTTCGATTAGAGAATTCAATAATCCGTTGATAAATCTGTAAACGTCAATCATTTTATATTTTATCGTGTCAAGAAAATCAATCGGTAGAAAGTATGAAATTTGATACAAAAAAAGTATTGATAATATTTAAAAAGTATATACGAAAAAGTATTACCTTTTTATCTCGAGTAATACTTTTTTCGTATACCTCAGTAATACTTTTTTCGTATACCTCATAATCTTTTCCCGACAAAAAGCCTTGAAATTTAGCATGTTAAAAAATTGAATTATTGGAATTTAAGAAAGGATTTGTCTGAGGTGTAAAGTTCAGGTGCTATATATTCTTGGCGGCCCAGAGGGATGCTTGGACTCGATTGGGAACGTTGATTATTCTAAAAATTTTATAAAGATGGGTCTTCACCGTATGGAGACTGATACACAACTTGTCTCCAATCTCTTCATTTGTTGCCCCCACGGCAATCAGGGCGAGTATTTCGGTCTGTCTTTCGGTGAGCTTTCCAGCGATGCTCTTGGAAGATTTATCTCTATCACTACCTTCAAAAATACATTTGGTCATCACATCCCTGGAAAGCCACAGTTTACCGTCAAGAACAGCCCGAACCCCTTTTAGAAATATATCAAGTGAATCGTGCTCATAAAAGAAGCCATGGATTCCTTTTAATATAAACCTCTTATTAAACTCCAAATTGGAAGACATATTAAAGAAGACGATTTTGTTTGATGCTTTTTTCTTCTTTTTGTTATAAGCCCTTAGTTCGGCAAGAAGTTTTTTCGAATTTTTTTCATGACAGTCCCACAATAAAAGCTTTGGCTTGAGGTTTGTTTTGGGATTGTCTGTTGGAATTTGATTAATATTGTCCACCAAAATGCATGGGTTTCCGGCTTCTTTTTGCAAGTACGTGGCTATCAGTTCGTTTTGGAGCCTCTTGGGACCGACGATGTAAAATGTCGTGTCAGTTGAAGAACAAAGGTTCTTCTGTTTTTCAGGAATTTTGATGTTCATGACCCAAAATGTATAACCGGTCACAGGG
The DNA here is from genome assembly GCA_937925895.1 of uncultured Desulfobacterales bacterium. GTDB lineage: Bacteria > Desulfobacterota > Desulfobacteria > Desulfobacterales > UBA11574 > CALANC01. The sequence continues at coordinate 1,800 of CALANC010000421.1, read as the reverse complement.
CAGGACAACTTGCCAAATTCAACTCAGAAAAAAACCGGGGCTTTATGTTAAGAGTTAATCTGGGTAAAGTAGCTAAAAAGAGATTATAAAAAATATCGGTTAAAAATACAAAAGTCAACGCTCTATATTATACCATGCAATACGGATAAAACATACCAATTATAGTCGTGGGGTCTTGACGCGGACGGAAAATGAGCTCCTTGTTGCAGTTTAATAGGTTGATAAAAGGTAAGATCTGAGGTTTGTTTTCTTGTTCTCTAACCCAAGCTTTTTTCGGATGCTTATTCTGTGATTGTAAATTGTCCGGGGTGATAAACCCATAAGATCTGCGATCTCTTTTGAATCGCTGCCATATCGTATTAGATTTGCCACCTGGATTTCTGTAGGGGTCAGGTTTAAATATCTATGAGACATCTTTCGAGTAAACGGTGAGATAATTTCGTTAAGGTTGGACTCCATAATGCTCAAAAAGGTTTTCTGTTGGTTATCCAATTTCGTTTTTTTGATTTTTTCAAAATATGGCGCTACCAATTCTTTCACATTTGTCAATGCACTATCTTCTATTTCTTTTTTATCTTCCTGTCTTTTATCCAACAAAACCTGCAATGCGATATTGGCTTCCTCAAGGTTACTTTTCTGGATCTTCAACTCTCTGGTGCGTTCTGCCACCCTGCTCTCAAGTTCATTGTGAGCTTTCTGCAACGCCTCCTCCGCCAGCTTACGATCGGTTACATCCCTAAATACACCAATGATACTGATTTTTTCGCCCATTCTCACTATAGAGGAATTAGTATCCATATATATTATTGTTTCATTCTTCTTTAGAAATGGAATATTCATCGCCAGGGATTTTTCTCCCCTTGCTTGGGCCTCAAATTCTGAAACGACATATTCCAGCGATTTTTTAGGGTGAATGTCAACCACCCCCATTTGTGTTAACTCCTCTTTTGTGTAGCCTAACATTTTGCATATTGCTGGGTTGACGTAAAGGAATTTCATGGTTTCAGGATCGGCTACAATTATCCCGTCTGATGAGTTTTTGAATATCATTCTAAATCTTTCTTCGCTCTCCCGCAGCGCCCTCTCTGCCTGTTTTCGCTCGGTTATATCCAAACCCACTGCTTGGTATTCCAACAAATTATTATGATCATCAAATATTGCTCGATTAGTCCATCTGTGCCAGCTCAACTTTTTATCAGGGGCCAAAACCGGGTGTTCATGGGTAACAATTGATGCATCTTGGCTCAGAGAGGAGATACTATCAAGCACCTTTTTACGATGGATTTCAGGAATAAAGGGCATAAACTTGTTTCCGATTAACTCTTTGTGCTTCATATTGAAAAAGCGACAGTATGCATTGTTAACAAAGGTGAGCGTACCGTCTGGTAAAAAACGACAAATCATTTCAGTTTGACTCTCTACTACTGCCCGATAACGCTTTTCACTCTCCCGCAGTTCCTCCTCTGCATGCTGGCGATCTACTATTTCCTGTTGCAGGTTTTCGTTTATCAAAACCAATTCAGCGGTACGCTCCTCGACGCGTTGCTCCAGTTTATCGTGAGCCTTTCGCAATGTCCTTTCTGCTTGTTTCTGGACGGTAATGTCACGGAGTATGACGATGTTTCCGGTAGGTTTCTCGTCTCGGTCGAAAAAAAGTGCGCTGCTTAATTGAATGTCTAAGATTCTACCATCTTTGGTCAAACGCCGAGTTTCGAATAATTGGATCTTCAACCCTTGAAGCATACGGTTTATAGCTTCTTTTGTTTCTGGCCAATTTTCTTCTGGAACAAAATCTATACG